>NZ_JACOOD010000011.1:0-114724 GCF_014287405.1 Bacteroides sp. NSJ-48
CTTAATGCTCAAATTGTTTGTTTGTCTCCAAGTCAATGGGTAAACTGTTTTTTGGAAATGCTGGAAGTTGTCCCTGAAAAATTTCATCCTTCGTAGTTCAAAGTCGGGTGGTTGTCAAGATGATTTTTCTGGTTTGGTGTCGTCTTTTAAGCTGCCGCATAATGTTGTGCTAACAGCGAAATCGGCTGTTATTTTCTTCAAGTATATCACCTTGCGAACAAATATAAAAAAAGTGCGGTACACCACGAACGGCGTACCGCACTTTTTTCGGCAAATCGGGCAGGATTTAACATTTATAGCTTGAATCCCTTGCCTTTCCTTTGCGGTTGTATAGGTCGGCGTATGTTCTGCCTTAACTTCTCGAACTGTTCCTTAAACCACTCGGCAATGGGCTTTCGGTCGATGACAAGAACCAATTTAGTCCCGTCCGTGGGGTCTTTCAGCACTTGGAAACCTGCCCTTTCGGTCGTGAATTTCCGTCCGTGTTCCTCCGAGTAGAGTTCCCCCGTATACTCCAACGGCTTTCCCTTGACGAGCGTTGCGGTCTGCCTTTCATCGAACCCGACAAGGCGGCAGAGGTTTTCGATACGGAGCATTTCACGGAAATAGGGAAACCATGCCGCCGCCCTTGCGATTACCGTTTTCAGAAACGATATTTCCTGCTTGTGCCTTGTGTCCTTGTCGGCTATCTCCCTGCCGTGCTTTTGCTGCATTTCCCGTATCTCCCTGCTGTGGTCTGCCTGCATGGTCTGTATCCTATCTTGCAGGGCTTCGATGGTTTCCTCGTGGTCGGCTACCTCCCTATGCAGGGCGGTGTTCTCCCTTTCCAGCGTCTTGACCTTGTTACTGCCGAAAAGAGAACCGACGCTCTCGGCGATGTTGGCGGCTGCGGTGGTTGCCGCCCCTTTCAGCTTCTCGGTCTGTATTTCTTTTTTCGCCCGTCTTAGTTCCTCCCGTGCCGTTTCTTTCTGCTGCTGCAAATCCACCACTTCCGCTTTGAGGTCGTCGGAGAGTTTCTGTATATCCCGATAATACTGCTGCGTGGACTTGTGGCGAGCTTTCGAGCCGTCTATGCCCCTTTGCAGCCCGTATTTCGCCATCGCTTCGGCATAGGTATCTTGGTAGGACTTCAATTTCAGCCGTGTCATAATATCGTCTGCGCACAGCCTCACGGTGTCGGTCGGCTTCTTGCGGTATCGCTTCTTCGTCTGTTCCTCCCTTTTCCTGCGCTTGCGCTCTCCCTTGACGATAGGGACGAGTGTAACGTGTATGTGCGGCGTTTCCTCGTCCCTGTGCAGGTGAGCCGCCACGATGTTCTCCTTTCCGAACGTGTCGGCGAAGTATTTCAGATTGTCGGCGCACCACTCGTCCAAACGCCCCTCTTCCTCTATCCGCTTCATGTCCTCGTGCGTTCCCGACACGTTGATGCGGATAGCCCGTACTTGGTTGCTTCCGATTTTGCGTGTCAGCCCCGCTTCTTCCAGTCTTCTCTGAACAGCCGCCGAACGGTCTTTCACCCCGTCGGGGTATTCGATGAGCCTGCGGTTTAGGTGCGTGCGTGTGGGGTCGGCGTTCTTCGGTATGATGAAACGCTCGATATGTGCGGTTGTTCCGCTGTCGCTGCCGTGCGCCTTTTCCATGTGTAAAACTACGAAACCCATATATTCTTCCTTTCTTTTTTGGCTTGTGAAACAATGATTTTTTGTATCTTCGGGGGCGGCAAATGCCGTCCCCGATGGGGTGTGCAGAGGGGCTTGCCCCTTGCCTTATTGGGGAATTTTCAGCGATACGTAGTATTGCGGCTCGGAAAATTCCCTAATAAGCTACGGTATTTTCTCCGTAAATACCCTGCGGCGTGCCGTCTGCCTTTCGGCTGTGGCTGTTCCTACCACCTGCTTACCCATATAACCCCACCTTATTTTTTCCCTTTCGGTCGGTGGGTGGCGGGGCGGTCGTTTCCGTTTTCAAAGGCTCTTTTGCATGGGGCGGTCGGATACAAGGTTTTCCCGATAAATACGCTCGCAGCGAAGCGAGAGGAAGATTTATCGGGAAACGGCGCAGCCGCCTGACCTTTTAGCCGACATAAAGCCCCGTGCTTGCTTTGCCTTTGTAAACGGAAATGATTGCTCCGCTTTCCTCTGAAAAGAGGAATAGAACCTGCAATATCTATCACCATAGTGATAGATTTGCATGTTGGTATGTTGGTATGCTGATATGTTGGTATGTTTGCATGTTGGTATGTTGATATATCATCATGCTTTCCAACGGCTGTTGGGCTTGCCGTCCGAAACAACCGACACGAATACCGTCGTTTTCTCTTTTCGCCCGTGTATAATCCTCTCTAATAATGCCCTGCGGACTTTCGCCGCCCCGAACGATTCGACACGGAAAGCGAGGGCGGCTATCGTTTCGAGGTTGTAAACCTCCGCGCTGTATTTGTCCGATAGGCGGATAATGCGCTTTATGTCATATATAGATAAAACTCCGCTTTTGCAGAGTGCCTTTATCCCTGCCCGAACCGTCGGGGCGATAACCCCGAACAGTTCGCAGATTTCCCGCTCGGTCATGGCGGTTGCGCCTATATCGCTCGGCAGGGAGATATTGCCCTGCCCGTCCATCGTGATAATGTTCTTTTCTTCTTTCATCGGTATTCTGTTCTTAATTAGATGGCTCGGCAGATATTCTTCTCCATATCCTCCAACTTGTGCGACAAGGTTTCCATGTCTTGGCTTATCTTCTGGGCGGTGATTTTGGCGTAAATTTGGGTGGTCTTTATGTTCGTGTGTCCCAAAAGGCGGCTCACCGTTTCGATGGGTACGCCGTGCGACAGAAGTACGGTCGTGGCGTTCGTGTGACGTGCAACATGGTAGGTCAAGCGTACCTTGAAGCCGCATTGTCTGCCTATCTCTTTGAGTATCTTGTTGCAGCTTCCGTTGCTCGGAACGGGGAAAACATGACCGTCCCGAGCCAGCCCCTTGTATTTCTCTATGATACGCTTGGGAACGTCCAAAAGACGGATGTTCGATTCGGTGTTGGTCTTCTTTCTTCGGGTGATTATCCACAGGTTGCCGTCGAAGAATGTTTGCAGGCGGTCGGTGGTGAGGTTCTTCACGTCGGAATACGCCAAACCCGTGAACACCGAAAAGACGAACAAGTCCCGTACAAGTTCATGGGTGGCGTTCTTCATCGGTGCGTCCATGAGCGTCTGTATCTCCGTTTGGGTGAGGTAGCCCCTATCCACGCTTTCGGGAGAGTTGATATATCCTGCAAAGGGGTTGAACGGCAAACGCCCGTCGTTCCTCGCTATGGAAACGATGTGTTTCAACACAATCATGTAGCCCCACACGGTATTGGTATGGCATTTCTTCTCCGTGCGCAAAAAATACTCGAAGTCGTTGATGAACGTGAGGTTGAGTTCCTTTAACGGAATATCCTCACGCTTGTGGGTATGGGGCAGGAACTCCCGAATATGGTTGCAGACCGTCCGATAACGGGTAAATGTACCCTGCGCCCTGCTGTGCCCGACTTTCTTCTCAAACTCGGCGTTGTGCTGCTCGAACAGCTTTAACAATGTTTCCTGCTTGACGCCGATACCGAGATAGGCGTCTTTGAGTTTGGCGGCGGTAACATAACCGTCCGTCTGCATCAACTCTTGATAGCGGCGGTTTACCTCCACACGGATTTTATCTACCGCAAGGTTGATTCTCTGCGCTTCGACACTCTTGCCCGAAGCACGGCTGTTCCTCACGTCCCACAACCGTGGGGGAACGTCCATCTTACAACTGAACTGTTTAATCTCGCCGTCCACCGTGATACGGCACATTAAAGGCAGGTTGCCGTTCGGCTTCTCGCTGCCTTTCTTCACGTAAAATAATACCTTGAATGTACTACGCATAACTCACTCCTTTTTTTGGTTACAAAATTAGTTATTAGTGAGTTACCGACAGCTATGTAAATCTACGCAAAACGCAGAAACAGAACCTTTTAGCAAAAAATCTGCACCCGTTACGGGAGTAACGAGGTGGTAACTGAACTTCTGCACCGTTTGGCTTCGAGGTGGTATTTCGTTGGCTCTGCCCCATAGAAAAACAAAGCGTAACGAACGCTCTATCAGCTAATTCGCTACGCTTTGCCCAAATTTACTTTTTCGCTATGTGTTTATTTTAATTTTAGTTAAAGTCAGAAAAGTTACTTCTCCATTAACTTATACTGTTGTTTTACATAAGCCACAAATTCATCAGTAAAGACATATTCATCACCTGCCTTTCGCGCAGCCTTGTTATAGGTTTCCACAAACATCACCGGTTCCACAGAATTGTCGGCAATCGCCTGCAATCCGAGTTGATGCTTGATGAGCGTCGCCATATAAAAGCCATTCGGATGTCCGCCGTTAACCGGCAACTTGGCAACCTGCCCATAGACATCGGCGTCCACTGTTCCTTTCGAGTAACCCACCGTCAAAGAATCTATCTTTTGCAGTAGCTTCGGCGTATTGTAGTAGTTTTCGTTCATCTGTTTCAGCACATCTTCACCGAAAAGCCCGGCGTCTTTCATAGAATAAGGCCCCTCGAACTTGTTCAGAATATCAGCGCAACCCTCCGACTGCATCATGCTCAACGCTGCCGCAACAGGACTTCCACTGTCTTTGTATTTCTCTCGAAGATAGCCCCAACGATAGCTGTGATGCAGTTCGTGGCCTATCAGATTGACCAGGGATTCTTCATCCTGACTATAAACACAGTTCAAATCCATAAATACATTGCCGCTGAGCGACCAGGCTTCGGGGGTAAACAAGAGAATGTAGAATTTACTGTGATCGGGATGTCGCATCGCAAAACTATCCGGTAAGTATTTCAAGGCTTGCTTGTTGCCACGGACAAAAGCGCCGGAGAGGGCAGAGCCTGCCAAATAGTCATCGAGCCTATCAAGGTCATCGCCAAACCGGCTGAGATTTTGAATACAAAAATAACGTACGATATCTTCATTGTTCTTCATCGTCTGAAGGGGAACGGACAAGATACTATCCTTAACAGCCTTTAAATTCCGGTCGAAAACAATTTCATAAGCAGCCTTGAAAGTTTTTTTCAGCGATTTCCCCACAGGGCGGTCAAAAAACTGCTTATATCCATCGGTGGCAAACAATATTTCTCACTCCTGTTGTGAAGGCAGATGACCGTTTCTCGCTTTCTTGGTCAGTTCGATAAGGGCTTGGGCTGATTCGATGGAACAAGTCGGTTCAGACTTGAGCTGTCTCAGATACCTTCCGATGACCTCCGCCGACTCGCTCGTTTCTTTTTCAAAAGCCTCTTTCAGCTCCGGATAATCCGCCAGCAGTTCCAGCATCTTCTCCCTGCCCACAAACTCCGAGCGTCCCGTTTCCGGATTCAACTCATAATACACGCGCGCAAAGACCAGCCCCGAGGCATTGATGGCATCTCCCACTTCACCGCCCAACTTGGTTGCATCGGGCGGAGTTGCCGTACTTGCGGCAGCCTGCCCCACAGGTTGCGCACAGAAATAAATCCTGCCTTTCACCCACATGGCAGGTGCATACCAGCCGCCAAAGCGGTAGCGTTTATAACGCATTTTCTTACAATTTACATATAGCGACGTATCCATCCGCACCGCATAACAGCGAGACTTCAAATATCTGCAAAGACCGGAATTGTCCTTCGCTTCTATACGGTAATCCGCTCCCCCCATCAGATAAATCTGATTCTTGGAACGCTTCTCCACCTTCAGTATGGTGACCGTATCTCCACGCCCTTCCACCAACTCTTTCAAATTGGAATACATTATCTGCTGTGCCGAACATGGCAAGACCAATAATGCCAATAGCCCTAACACCCAACCTCTTTTCATATCGCTATCCTTTCTTTTTGAAACTTTGCATACTCAGGCGAAAGGTACATTTTTTATTGATATTCAGCAAATATAGAAGAGAAAAAACATCATATTCCCCGCAAAATCATTTGCATATACCTATCATCGGCCTTGCATGCCGCCATCGCCGCGAACGGAAACCTATGGTACGGAAGCCCGAAGCCACCTTGCCGCAACAAGCAAGATACGCTGCTGATTACAAGCAAGATGTAAGTACCAACAATGTACCTCCTGCTGGTACACGCCGTACCAACCGTTGGTAGCTCCCGTACCAAGCAGTGGTAGTTCTCCTACCCAACCGTGGTAGGCCTCGTACCAACCTGTGGTACTTCGAATACCGCCAGCCGGTATTTCGCATATCCTTAGGGGAAAAAACATATATTTCGTTATCTTTGTCGTTCTCTAAAGCATGGAAACAAAATGGAAAGCATTGAAAATATAAAATCGGTCTACCGGCGCATCGAGGATGAAGCCCGATGCGAATTGAATAAAGTACAGCAACAGATTTATCGCATCAGCACACTGCGGCTGCTGCTGTTCGTGGCAGGAATTGCGGGGATTATCTATTTCCGGACGGAAAGTTGGGCAGTGCTTACGGGCATTGCACTTGTCACCCTGCTGCCGTTCATTCTCCTGATAAAATACCACAACCGCCTGTTTCACCGCAAAGATTATCTGGAAAAGGAGGCAGAGGTCAACCGGCAGGAACTGGCTGCGCTGGACTATGACACATCCTGCTTCGACGGCGGCGAGGAATTTGCAGACCCTGCACATCTGTATGCTTACGACCTGGACGTATTCGGCACGCATTCGCTGTTCCAATACATCAACCGTACCTGTACCGAACCGGGGAAACGCCTGCTGGCCGACTGGCTGGGACAGCATCTTACAAAGAAGGAGGATATACTGGAACGCCAGGCTGCCGTACGCGAACTTGCTCCCGAACTGAAATTCCGCCAGCGGTTCCGTATCCTCGGCCTGCTGCATAAAGGCAAGGCAGCCGATGAAACCGAGTTGAAAGCATGGGCGGCAAGTCCCGGGATATTTCGCAAGAGCAGACTCTTGCGTGTGCTGCCGGCAACCGTTACGGGTATCAACGGTGTATGTTTTCTTTTGGTCGTTGCCGGTTACCTGCCGGCAAGTATGTGGGGAGTAATCTGGACCCTCTTTGTCGTTGCCGGGTTTGCCTTTACCGGAAAGATTACCAAGATACAAGCCGTGTACGGCAAGAAACTGCAGATTCTCGGAACGTATGCCGGGCTGCTCAGGCTTATGGAAGCCCGCCCCATGCAATGCCGCCTGCTGAAAAGCATTAAAGAGGAAATCGGCGGCGAACAGCGGAAAGCATCCCTCTCCATCAGCCGTTTGAGCAAGCTGATGAACGAGTTGGACCAACGCAACAATATGTTCATGTACGTCATCCTCAACGGACTGTTCTTCTGGGAACTGCGGCAGATTATGCGCATCGAGGCATGGAAAGAGCAATATGCCGGCGAACTGCCTCAGTGGCTCGATGCCCTCGGGCAGATGGATGCTCTTAACTCACTGGCAACCTTTGCCTATAATCATCCCGCATATGCTTATCCTACTCTGCTTGACAAGGCTGATATGGCTGCCGCCAAAGCCGGCATCTCTTCCGATGCAAGGAAAGCCGGTGCGGCAAATACCGGTAGCAATGCCCGTTTCATACTCCGTGCAAAGGCCTTGGGACATCCCCTGATGCATCGCGACCGTTGTGTGCGCAACGACATCGACATGGAGAAACGCCCTTTCTTCATCATCATCACCGGCGCCAACATGGCAGGAAAAAGCACGTACCTGCGTACGATAGGCGTCAATTATTTGCTTGCCTGCACCGGCATGCCTGTGTGTGCGGAGGAAATGGAAGTGTATCCCGCGCGCCTTATCACCAGCCTGCGCACCAGCGACTCCCTGACCGACAACGAGTCTTACTTCTTTGCCGAACTCAAGCGCCTGAAACTCATTATCGACAAACTGCAAGCGGGCGAAGAGCTGTTTATCATTCTGGACGAAATACTCAAAGGAACGAACTCGATGGATAAGCAGAAGGGGTCATTCGCACTTATCAAGCAGTTCATGGCTTTAGAGGCAGACGGCATCATCGCCACCCACGACCTGCTGCTGGGTACGCTCATCGACCTTTTCCCGGAGAATATCCGCAACTTCCGCTTCGAGGCGGATATCACCGACAATGAGCTGACCTTCTCCTACCGTCTCCGCCCGGGCGTGGCGCAGAACATGAACGCCTGCTTCCTGATGAAAAAAATGGGGATTGCCGTCACCGACTAATCCCCGTTTTATACCGATAAGCTAAAGCGCTCGCTTTTATCTGCGCAAACTTACACTGCCTTGCACTTAGACAGGAAAGCCGAGACCGCCGCTGCCTCGCTACCCGTGAAGTAACGTACGGAAGTCACCGGAGTGTAGGTGTAAGGCACAAACTGAAACAGTTGCAATGCGGCAAATTTATTGTCCTGCGAAATCATAATATCCATACGTACATTACCGCTCGACTCGCTTTTTATACCCGCCTCGCAGTCCGGATTGCCGCGCTCAATCATTTCGGTCAGCTCACCTATATGCTTCAAATCGAAAAACATGCTGCGCTCCTTTGTCACGCTTCCTGTAGGCAGGTACACCATTTCCTTCGACTTCCAGAACAAACGGAATACCCCCAGCAGGATCAATGCCGTGCCCACTACCATCAGCGCCATGCTTATGGTGGAAGATTTATCGTGCATTTCAAAAATAGAAACAAAGATAAGAAGACCTACCACCATCATCGCCAATGAGATGAGCAGTCCGGAAACACTTGTACGTTTTGCAATATCGGGATGTGAAGACGCAAAGAGAGTTGCGTCGATAGTTTTAGTTGCCATATTATAAACAGTTTTATAAATTAATGAATTATTGTAATAGAGAATAAGGGAGTACAATCTCTTCTCTATACGGACATTTATCCGATGCCCATACACAGAAAAAAGACCTGAATACAATAAGACATTAAATCAGAATCCGCCTCAGTGTGAAAATATAGTATTCACACACAGGCTTGCAACCATAGTAAGCGGTGGAATCATAAAGCTTCTCTTTATGCAAAGACAGAACCGCTTCGCGCCGGGCAAGCTTATCCACCCAGTCCTTTAGTGAAAAGATGTATTTGGCGGTATAGGAACGCTGAATGCGGGACATGGCAAGCGAGTGCAGATGACCGCTGTTACTCGCCAGCTCCGCTACCGGCAGATAGGGCAACTGAGGTGAAGTAAAGCATGTGCCATCCTGAGAATGAGCGGCAGTCACCGCCTGAATATCCGTAGAATCTCCTGTACTCACCCCGCCATCGGAAGTAAATACAGCGCCCGACGTCTGCCACAAAGCCAACGCAAGCACCAGGAGTCCTATGATTTTCAAATATCTGCCCATAACTGTGTGCAAATATAACGGTTTATTTCACAGGTTTGTTTTATACACACATCTTTTAAGGTTTGTTCATGTAAAAAGAGGATTGCCAAAATACGTTTGATTGAATCTCTAAAAAATCTTGCTTCGTCATAAATAGAAAGGTTATAGCTGTTGCAATGTTGAAGTGGCAAAATTACACCACAACCATAACCTTTGAAGTAAGTACTTCTGTTAGTGCTTACCGTAAAAATGATAAAAGCGTAAACAAAAAAGCCGCCCCAATCGCTGGGACGGCTTTCTATATATAAAAAGAATAGTTGAATTATTCTGCTTTTGCTTCTTCAGCAGCAGGAGCTTCGGCAACCGGTGCAGTTTCAGCAGCGGGAGCAGCTTCAGCAGCAGCGCTCTTCTTTGAACGACGGGTACGGGTAGCTTTCTTAGCCACTTTTTCCTTAGCCATGTTTTCGTTGTAGTCAACGAGTTCAATGAAGCACATTTCTGCGTTGTCACCCAAACGGTTACCAGTCTTGATGATACGAGTGTAACCACCCGGACGGTCAGCAATCTTCACAGAGATTTCCTTGAACAGTTCAGTTACAGCATACTTGTCTTGCAAATTGCTAAATACAACACGACGAGAGTTTGTCGTATCGTCCTTGGCTTTTGTAATTAAAGGCTCAACGAACTTCTTCAGAGCTTTAGCCTTTGCAACGGTCGTAGTGATTCTTTTGTGCTTTATCAAAGAACACGCCATATTAGCCAACATAGCGTTTCTATGAGAGGCAGTACGACCCAAATGGTTGAATTTCTTATTATGTCTCATTTTTTATTCTTTATCTAATTTATATTTAGAAATATCAGTTCCAAACGACAGATTCAGACTTTCCAGCAAATCATCAAGCTCGGTAAGCGATTTCTTTCCGAAATTTCTGAACTTCAGCAAATCGGTCTTGTTGAACTGTACCAAGTCGCCCAAAGTCTCTACATCGGCAGCCTTCAAACAGTTGAGGGCGCGAACCGAGAGATCCATATCGACAAGCTTGGTCTTCAGCAACTGACGCATGTGCAATACTTCCTCATCAAACTCTTCATTGCCGTCAGCATCGTTGCTTTCCAGCGTAATCTTCTCATCGGAGAAGAGCATGAAGTGATAAATCAGAATCTTTGCTGCCTCTTTCAGAGCTTCTTTCGGGTGAATGGAACCATCCGTAGTAATCTCAAGCACCAGCTTTTCGTAGTCGGTCTTCTGCTCAACACGGAAGTTCTCTACCTGATACTTAACATTACGTATCGGAGTATAAATAGAATCGATAGGAATTACGTTCACATCGGTGCAATATTCGCGGTTTTCGTCAGCAGGAACATAACCACGGCCCTTGTTGATCGTAATATCTATCTGCATAGTTGATTTTGAATCTAAATGACAAATAACTAATTCAGGATTTAACACTTCAAATCCAGTCAAATACTTACCTATGTCACCTGCTTTAAATTCACTTGAATTCTCGATTGTAATACTTACCTTTTCGCTCTCGAATTCTTCAACTACTTGCTTGAATCTCACTTGTTTCAGATTCAAGATAATGTTAGTAACATCCTCTTTTACTCCCGGAACACTGGAAAACTCGTGCTCAACACCTTCTATCTTGATAGTAGTGATAGCAAAACCTTCCAATGAAGAAAGCAGGATGCGGCGCAGTGCATTACCCACGGTAATACCGAAACCGGGCTCCAACGGACGAAATTCGAACTTTCCGAATTTAGAGTCCGCTTCCAACATTAATACTTTATCAGGTTTTTGAAATGCTAATATCGCCATGAAATTAATTATTATTTAGAATACAATTCTACAATCAAATGCTCTTTAATGTTTTCAGGAATGTCTGCTCTTTCAGGTACGTGCAACAGCTTACCTACTTTAGCATTGTCATCCCATTCCAACCAAGGATATTTGCTGTGATTAAAGCCGGCCAATGAGTTGGCGATAACTTCCAAAGATTTGGATCTTTCACGAACGCCAATAACCTGACCCGGTTTTACTGCATATGAAGGAATGTTTACCACTTCGCCATCTACAGTAATGTGCTTGTGACTCACCAACTGACGGGCAGCGGCACGAGTCGGAGCAATACCCAAACGGAATACTACATTGTCAAGACGACCTTCCAACAATTGAAGGAGTACCTCACCGGTAATACCTTTAGCGGTAGCTGCCTTCTCAAACAAGTTGCGGAATTGTTTTTCCAAAACTCCATAGGTGTATTTGGCTTTCTGTTTCTCACGAAGTTGAACACCATATTCAGAAGTTTTTCTCTTTCTTGAATTACCGTGCTGTCCGGGAGGATAGTTCTTCTTTGACAATACTTTATCTGCTCCAAAGATACCTTCACCGAATTTACGGGCTATTCTTGATTTTGGTCCAGTATATCTAGCCATTTCTTTTAAATATTTAATTGTTATTCATGAACTTAATTTGTTGCAGCCGCGATTGTAGAGAAGAAATTACAATCCAATAACAATATCAAGTTTCATTTTTTATTAAAGGTAAATCTTAAACTCTACGTCTTTTCGGAGGACGACAACCATTATGTGGAAGCGGAGTTACATCAATGATTTCAGTAACTTCGATACCTGCACCGTGGATAGTTCTAATAGCAGACTCACGTCCGTTACCTGGACCCTTCACATATGCCTTTACCTTTCTCAAGCCAAGATCGTATGCTACTTTAGCACAATCTTGAGCAGCCATTTGTGCTGCATAAGGAGTGTTCTTCTTAGAACCTCTGAATCCCATCTTTCCGGCAGAAGACCAAGAAATAATCTGACCTTCACTATTAGCCAGAGAAACAATAATGTTGTTGAAAGATGAATGAACATGCAACTGTCCATTAGCATCTACCTTTACATTTCTCTTTTTTGCTGCAACTGTTTTTTTTGCCATATCAACAATTATTATTTAGTAGCTTTTTTCTTATTAGCAACGGTTTTCTTTCTTCCCTTACGAGTACGGGCGTTGTTCTTCGTACTCTGGCCTCTTACAGGGAGACCGATACGGTGACGTACACCACGGTAGCAACCGATATCCATTAAACGTTTGATGTTCAATTGAACTTCAGAGCGAAGATCACCTTCTACTTTATACTCTGCACCAATGATCTCACGAATCTTGGCAGCCTGATCATCCGTCCAGTCTTTTACTTTCAGGTCTCTGTCAACACCTGCTTTGTCCAAAATCTTTGCTGAACTACTACGACCTATTCCATATACATAGGTCAACGCAACTTCACCTCTCTTGTTTTGAGGCAAATCGACACCAACTATTCTTATAGCCATATACTAAATTATTTTTTTTGCAAAAATAATAATATTATCCTTGACGTTGTTTATACTTAGGATTTTTCTTGTTAATAACATACAAACGGCCATTACGTCTAACGATCTTACACTCTGGCGTACGTTTCTTTAAGGATGCTCTTACTTTCATATCTTAATTTTATTTATATCTAAATACAATTCTTCCTTTCGATAAATCGTAAGGAGACATTTCGACTCTTACCTTATCACCCGGCAGGATCTTGATGTAGTGCATCCGCATCTTACCGGAAATATGGGCAGTAATCTCATGTCCGTTTTCTAATTCAACACGAAACATTGCATTAGACAATGCTTCAACTATAACTCCATCTTGTTCTATTGCAGATTGCTTTGCCATATTAACTTCTTAAATTGCTTTATCTCCTAATACTTCTTCAATGAATTTGAACGATGACAGAATATCGGCTTCACCGCTTCTCACTGCTATGGTATGCTCAAAATGAGCGGCGTACTTGCAATCTCTGGTTCTCACCGTCCAGCCATCACGTTCCATTACTATCTGCCGGTTACCTAAAGTTATCATCGGCTCGATTGCGATGCACAACCCCTTTTTCAACATTGTACCGTAACCGCGCTTACCGTAGTTGGGCACCTGGGGATCTTCGTGCATGTCCTTACCGATACCATGACCGACAAACTCGCGCACCACACCATAAGAATTGGACTCGCAATGTTGTTGTATAGCATATCCTATATCACCCAACCGCTTGCCTTGAACAGCATTCTGTATTCCTATATATAATGCTTCCTTAGTAACCTTCAGTAATTTGCGAACTTCTTCGTCAACCTCACCTACACAAAACGTATAGGCCGAGTCGCCACAAAAGCCATTCATATAAGTACCGCAATCAACAGAAACTACATCACCCTCTTTCAGTACTACATTATCACTCGGAATACCATGTACCACCTGCTCGTTTACAGAAGTACAAATCGAAGCCGGAAACGGATCGCCATATTGGTTCGGAAATCCCTTGAAAGTAGGAACAGCCCCATTATCTCTAATGAACTCTTCCGCTACTCTATCCAACTCCTTTGTAGTAACTCCGGGCTTTATAACCTTAGCTATCTCAGCCAACGTTTTTCCTACAAGCAAATTACTCGCACGGAGCAGCTCTATCTCATCTTCAGTTTTAAGAAATATCATTCTTCAAATAAGATTAATACGCAGCCACTGTACCGCTACGGCCTTTAATACGTCCAGATTTCAGCAAACCGTCATAGTGTCTCATCAACAAATGACTTTCAACCTGCTGGAGAGTATCAAGAACCACACCTACAAGAATTAACAAAGACGTACCACCGAAGAATTGAGCAAACTCGGCTTTCACACCGAAGATACCGGCAAATGCAGGCATAATGGCAACCAAAGCCAAGAAGAAAGAACCCGGCAAAGTGATACGTGACATAATCACGTCAATGTACTCTGCTGTTTGCTTTCCCGGTTTGATGCCCGGAATGAAACCGTTGTTTCTCTTCATATCCTCAGCCATCTGAGTCGGGTTAATGGTAATCGCAGTATAGAAATACGTAAACAGTATAATCAATACCGCAAAAATCAAATTATACCAAAAGCTTGTATGATCAGTTAATGCATGTATGAAACCGCTCGCATTATTTACATTTGAAAATCCAACGAGAGTAATAGGAATGAACATGATTGCCTGAGCAAAAATAATAGGCATCACGTTTGCTGCATTTACTTTCAAAGGAATGTATTGTCTTGCACCACCGTATTGCTTGTTACCAACAATCTTCTTTGCGTATTGTACAGGAATCTTTCTTGTACCTTGCACCAGAAGAATGGCAAATGCAATGACAAGCAACAGGACTACAAGTTCAATCAGGAACATAACCAAACCACCGGTCTTATCGGTCATACGGGAAATCAATTCCTGAAATAAAGACTGCGGTAAACGTGCAATAATACCCACCATAATAATCAAGGAGATACCATTACCTATTCCTTTGTCTGTAATTCTCTCACCAAGCCACAAAATAAACATACTTCCAGCCGCCAATATAATGGTAGAAGTAAGCATAAATAGAGTCCAATCTAATGAAGCATTTAAGGAAGGACCAGCCTGCATTTTAAGATTGAGCAAATAAGAAGGAGCCTGAACCAGCAAAATGATAATCGTCAGATAACGGGTGTACTGATTCATTTTTCTTCTACCACTCTCACCTTCACGTTGCAATTTCTGGAAATACGGTACCGCAATACCCAGCAACTGAATCACAATGGAAGCGGAGATATAAGGCATGATACCTAATGCAAAGATAGACGCATTAGAGAACGCTCCTCCAGAAAACATGTTTAACAAGGCTAAAAGACCCTCGCTTGTTTGTTGATGCAACTGTGTCAACATTGACGGATTAATACCCGGCAATACAACATACGAACCGAAACGGTAAATTGCCACAAACAATATGGTAATGAGGATCCGTTGTCTCAGATCCTCAATTTTCCATATATTCTTTAATGTTTCAATAGCTTTTCTCATCGAATTAGAGTTTTACTACTTGTCCACCAGCAGCTTCGATGGCAGCAACCGCAGTCTTAGAGAATGCGTGTGCTTGTACATCCAACTTAGCAGTCAAAGTTCCGTTACCTAATACTTTTACCAACTGGCTTGAAGAAATGAAACCGGCAGCGATGAAGTCATTGATACCTACAGTCTGCAGATTTTTAGCTTCAGCCAATTTCTGAATTGTATCCAAGTTGATAGCCTTATACTCTACACGGTTGATATTTTTAAAGCCAAACTTAGGAACACGACGTTGAAGAGGCATCTGACCACCTTCAAAACCGATTTTCTTAGAGTATCCAGATCTTGATTTAGCTCCTTTATGACCTCTGGTAGAAGTACCTCCCAAACCAGAACCCGGACCGCGTCCGATTCTTTTTCTTGTTTTAGTAGATCCCTCTGCAGGTTTTAAATTACTTAAGTTCATATTGTAATTCGTTTTATATTCAACAAATAATTACTTAACAATGGTAACCAAGTGTTTAACCTTATCCACCATTCCAAGAATTGAAGGAGTGCATTCGTGTTCAACCACACGATTCAACTTATGAAGTCCCAGTGCATCGAGAGTTCTCTTCTGATCAGCAGGAGCACCAATTCTACTTTTAACTTGTTTAATCTTTATAGTCGACATATTCTTCCTCCTTATCCTCTAAATACTTTTTCCATACTAACTCCTCTGTTCTGAGCAACCATACGGGCATCACGCATTTCGCTTAATGCCAAAATAGTAGCTTTCACCAAGTTATGTGGGTTGGAAGAACCTTTTGACTTAGCCAAAACATCCGTTACACCAACACTTTCAAGCACTGCACGCATTGCACCACCTGCCACTACACCAGTACCGTGAGAAGCCGGTTTAATGAATACCTCAGCACCGCCAAACTTAGCAGACTGTTCGTGAGGAACCGTACCTTTCAGTACAGGTACTTTAGTCAGGTTCTTTTTTGCTGATTCAACACCCTTAGCAATAGCAGCGGTTACTTCACCTGCTTTGCCAAGACCCCAACCGATGATACCTTCTTCATTTCCTACTACCACAATAGCAGAAAAACTAAAAGTTCTACCACCTTTGGTTACTTTGGTTACACGATTAATAGCAACCAATCTGTCTTTCAGTTCTATATCGTTTGTAATCTTAACTCTATTATTAAGTCCTGCCATAATGATTAAAATTTAAGTCCACCGTTACGAGCAGCATCAGCCACTTCTTTTACTCTCCCATGATACAAGTAACCATTACGGTCGAAAACAACAGTAGTTATACCTGCTTCCTGAGCCTTCTTTGCAATCAGTTCACCTACTTTGGCAGCCTGTTCTTTCTTAGGCATCTTTTCAGTCATACCCAAAGAAGATGCAGCAGCCAGAGTCTTACCGGACAAATCGTCGATAATCTGAACGTAGATTTGCTTATTGCTTCTAAACACACTCATACGCGGACATTCAGTTGTACCTGAAATCTTATTGCGTACTCTATATTTAATCTTAATACGTCTTTCTATTTTTGTTGTCATAATACTATCAATTTAAATGATTATTTAGCACCGGCTGATTTACCAGACTTTCTACGAATTTCTTCGCCAACAAACTTAATACCTTTACCTTTATACGGTTCAGGCTTACGGAAAGAACGTATTTTAGAGCAAACTTGACCAAGCAATTGTTTGTCGCAAGATTCCAAAAGGATAAGAGGATTCTTGTTTCTCTCAGACTTAGTTTCTACTTTGATCTCAGCAGGCAACTGTATAAAGATACTGTGCGTATAACCTAAGTTCAATTCAATAATATTGCCTTGATTAGAAGCGCGGTAACCTACACCGACAAGTTCCAACTCTTTCTTATATCCTTCAGATACACCAACAACCATGTTGTGAACCAATGAACGGTACAGACCGTGGAATGCGTGCTTCTGCTTCGGATTATCCAGCATTGCATTTTCATTCTCTGTCAAAACGACATGGCCTTCTTCGATGGCAACATTGATAGCAGGATTTACATATTGGCTCATTTCGCCTTTGGGTCCCTTTACGGTAACCACATCATCCTTCAGAGTAACTGTTACTCCAGCGGGAATACTAATGGGTAATTTTCCTATTCTTGACATTGCTGATTCCTCCTATTAATATACATAACACAAAACTTCACCGCCAATCTTCAGTTCAGCGGCTTCTTTGTTGGTCATTACACCTTTGGAAGTAGATATTATAGCAATACCCAAACCATTAATAACTCGCGGCATCTCTTTGTAACCGGTATATTGACGCAAACCCGGAGAAGAAATTCTTTCCAGCTTCTTGATAGCGTTAACTTTGTTAACCGGATCATACTTCAAGGCAACCTTAATAGTACCTTGAGGACCATCTTCTACAAACTTGTAATTAAGAATGTAGCCTTTTTCAAAAAGAATCTTAGTGATTTCTTTTTTCAAATTTGAAGCGGGAACTTCAACAACTCTGTGCTTTGCTTGAATAGCGTTCCGCAACCTCGTCAAATAATCTGCTATTGGATCAGTCATATAAAAATAAATTAAATTAATCAGGACTGCCCTGACAATATTTAAAAAACAAAAATTACCAGCTTGCTTTCTTTACACCTGGAATAAGACCGTTGGATGCCATCTCACGGAACTGAATTCTGGAGATTCCGAACTGACGGATATATCCTTTAGGACGACCTGTCAATTTGCAACGGTTGTGCATACGAATCGGATTAGAATTCTTGGGCAGGTCCTGCAATTTCTGTGCAGCTTCAAAAGCTTCCGCAGGATCACCTGTTCTAACGATTTGCTTCAATGCAGCTCTCTTCTCGGCATATTTGGCTACTAATTTGGCACGCTTTACTTCACGTGCTTTCATTGATTCCTTTGCCATATTATCAATCTTTTTTAGCGTTCTTAAACGGTAAACCGAATTCTTTCAACAAGGCATAACCTTCTTCATCTGTTTGCGCAGAGGTTACAAAGGTAATATTCATTCCGAGAATTCTGGTAATACTATCGATATTAATTTCAGGGAAAATAATTTGTTCCTGAATACCAAGGGTATAGTTACCCTTTCCATCGAACTTACTTTCAATACCCTTGAAGTCACGGATACGCGGCAGAGCTACACGAACCAATTTTTCAAGGAATTCGTACATTCTCTCGCGACGTAAAGTTACCATAACACCAATCGGCATTTTCTTACGCAACTTAAAGTTAGCGATATCTTTACGAGAAATGGTTGCAACGGCCTTCTGACCTGTAATAGCAGTCATTTCATTAATTGCCACTTCGATAATCTTCTTATCAGCAACGGCCATACCCAAACCCTGATTGATAACAATCTTCTTAAGTACGGGTACCTGCATTGAAGAAGAATACTGGAACTGTGATTTCAATGCAGGCGCAATACGCTCTGCATATTCTTTCTTAAGGCTAGCAGTATTACTCATTACTTAATCTCCTCTCCTGATTTTTTAGAATAACGCACTAAAGTGCCGTCAGCACTTAATTTTCTACCAACACGCGTTGCTTTGCCAGTCTTTGGATCAACCGGGTTCAAGTTTGAAATGTGGATAGAAGCTTCTTGCTTCACGATACCACCTTGCGGGTTCTTTGCATTCGGTTTTGTGCTCTTAGACACCATGTTGATACCCTCAACGATTGCACGTTTTTTATCAACAAGAACCTTCAATACACGACCAGTCTTACCTTTGTCTTCACCAGAATTTACGTAAACTGTATCGCCTTTTTTAATATGTAATTTACTCATTACTTAAATCTTTTACAAAATTAAAGTACTTCAGGAGCGAGTGACACAACTTTCATGTTAGCAGCACGAAGTTCACGAGCTACCGGACCGAAAATACGACTACCTCTAATTTCACCTGCATTGTTCAGCAACACGCAAGCATTATCATCAAAACGTATGTAAGAACCATCAGCACGACGGATTTCTTTCTTAGTACGTACGATCAAAGCTTTAGACACTGCACCTTTTTTAATATCACTTGAAGGGATAACGCTTTTTACAGAAACAACAATCACGTCCCCTACTGAAGCATAGCGACGACCCGTACCGCCCAAAACGCGGATACAGAGAGCCTCTTTTGCTCCGCTGTTGTCACATACTGTAAGTCTGGATTCTACTTGTATCATAATTACTTAGCTCTTTCAATTATTTCAACCAATCTCCATCTCTTAGTCTTGCTCAAAGGACGAGTTTCCATGATGCGTACAGTATCACCGATATTGCACTCATTCTTTTCATCATGAGCATGGTACTTCTTCGTCTTACTAACGAACTTACCATATATGGGGTGTTTTTCCTTAAACTTAGCTGCAACAGTAATGGTCTTATCCATCTTATCGCTCAGCACAACCCCTGTTCTTTCTTTTCTTAAATTTCTTGCTTCCATCAAGCTCATCATTTATTGTTAAGTTCTCTCTGGCGTAATTCAGTTTTCATACGCGCAATAGTCCTGCGTAATTGTTTGATCTGAGCAGGATTATCCAAAGGAGAAATAGAATGATTTAAAACCATTTGGCTATAGTTAGCCACTTCTGCTTCTACTCTTTCTACCAAGTCATTGGTAGTCATTTCTTTAATTTCTGCAATTTTCATACTTCTTACGCATTTTGATTTTGGATATCATAATCACGTCTTACCACAAACTTAGTTGTGATAGGAAGCTTCTGTGCAGCTAAGCGCAAAGCTTCTTTTGCGATTTCATAAGATACTCCTTCAGCTTCGATAATAATTCTACCCGGTGTAACAGGAGCAACGAATCCCTCGGGGCTACCTTTACCTTTACCCATACGTACGTCAGCAGGCTTTCTTGTAATAGGCTTATCCGGGAAAATACGAATCCAAATCTGTCCTTGACGTTGCATATATCTTGTTACTGCAATACGCGCAGCTTCAATCTGACGGCCTGTAATCCACTTCGTCTCCAAGGCCTTAATACCAAAAGAACCGAAAGCCAGTTGGTTTCCTCTTTGGGCATTACCTTTTTGACGGCCTTTTTGTTGTCTTCTGAATTTTGTCTTTTTCGGTTGTAACATAATTCCTAAAAATCAAATTCGTTAGCGATTATTTTTCTTTCTTTTGAAGTTCTTTCCGCCATTGTTTCCGCTATTGCTTCCACGACCGCTTTCTTTGCTTTGCGTAAAGTTCGGAGCCAACTCTCTCTTACCATAAACTTCACCTCTACAAATCCAAACTTTAATACCAAGAAGACCTACTTTAGTCAATGCTTCTGCATGACAATAGTCGATGTCTGCTCTGAAAGTGTGCAGCGGAGTTCTTCCTTCTTTATACATTTCAGAACGGGCCATTTCTGCACCATTCAAACGTCCTGAAATCTGAATTTTGATACCTTCCGCACCCATACGCATTGTGTTGGCAATAGCCATTTTGATAGCGCGACGGTAGGCAATTTTACCTTCTACCTGACGGGCGATGTTGTTAGCCACGATAACAGCGTCCAACTCAGGTCTTTTCACTTCGAAGATATTGATCTGGATATCTTTATCAGTGACCTTCTTCAACTCTTCTTTCAACTTATCAACTTCTTGGCCACCCTTACCGATAATGATACCCGGACGTGCTGTACAAACGGTAATAGTCACGAGTTTCAGTGTACGTTCGATTACAATTCTTGAAACACTTGCTTTAGCAAGACGAGCGTTCAAATATTTACGAATCTTGCTATCTTCCAGCAAAGAGTCGCCGTAATTCTTTCCACCATACCAATTGGAATCCCAGCCTCTGATAATTCCTAAACGGTTGCTTATTGGATTAACTTTTTGTCCCATTTACCTTAATTTTGATCTTCGTTATTACTTTTAGAACCAACGAACAACGTTACGTGGTTTGAACGCTTGCGGATTCTGTAACCTCTACCCTGCGGAGCCGGTCTCATTCTTTTGAGTGTAGCACCACCATCAACAAAAATCTTGGTTACGAACAGCTCGCCGCTTTCAGCTTTACGTTCGTTTTTCTGCTCCCAGTTAGCAATTGCAGAGCGCAGCAATTTTTCCACTCTGGCGGCAGCCTCTTTTGAGGAGAACTTCAAAACGCCGAGTGCTCTGTTCACTTCCATTCCACGAATCATGTCAGCCACGAGACGCATTTTACGGGGGGAAGTAGGAACATTTTGCAATTTCGCAAAATACATGGTCTTAAGGGCTTCTTTTCTTTTTTCAGCCGATATTTTTTTTCTTGCTCCCATTATATTATTACTTTATTATTTCAGATAAATCCTGTCTTATTTTTTCTTGTTACCAGCGTGTCCTCTGAATGTACGAGTTGGAGCAAATTCGCCCAACTTGTGTCCTACCATGTTTTCGGTAACATAAACAGGAATAAATTTATTTCCATTGTGAACTGCAACAGTATGGCCTACAAAATCAGGCGAAATCATTGAAGCTCTGGCCCAAGTCTTAACTACCACTTTCTTGCCCGATTCATTCATGGCAAGCACTTTCTTCTCAAGCTTAACGTTAATATACGGACCTTTTTTTAATGAACGACTCATAATTTACTCAATTAATCAGATTACTTCTTTCTTCTCTCAATAATATACTTAGACGATTGTTTCTTCGGAGCTCTTGTCTTAAGACCCTTAGCATACAATCCCTTACGAGATCTCGGGTGTCCTCCTGAAGCACGTCCTTCACCACCACCCATCGGGTGATCAACCGGGTTCATAACAACACCACGGTTACGCGGACGACGTCCTAACCAACGAGAACGTCCAGCTTTACCTGAACTTTCCAATCCATGATCTGAGTTACCAACGCTACCGATAGTAGCCTTACATGTGCTGAGGATCTGACGAACCTCGCCTGAAGGCAACTTGATAACGCAGTATTTACCTTCTCTTGAAGTCAATTGAGCGAAGTTTCCGGCTGAACGAACCAAAGCAGCGCCTTGACCCGGACGTAATTCGATGTTGTGAATTACAGTACCGACCGGAATATTCTGAAGCGGAAGAGCATTTCCGATTTCCGGAGCAGCAGTTTCACCTGACATCAAAGTCGCACCAACTTGCAATCCATTGGGAGCAATAATATATCTTTTTTCACCATCTGCATAAAACAACAGAGCGATACGAGCCGAACGGTTCGGATCGTATTCAATTGTTTTAACCACTGCAGGTACACCGTCTTTATTTCTCTTGAAGTCTACGATACGGATAATCTTCTTACTACCGCCACCGATGTAGCGCATGGTCATTTTACCTGTATTGTTACGACCGCCGGAAGATTTCTTACCAAATACAAGAGACTTTTCTGGTACTCGTGCAGTAATTTCTTCGAAAGTACCAATAATTTTATGTCTTTGCCCCGGTGTTGTGGGCTTAAATTTACGTACTGCCATTTCTTTTAAATATTGCTATAAAAATCAATAGTATCTCCTTCTTTCAACGTAACAACAGCTTTTTTGTAAGCGTTTGTACGTCCGTTGATGATACCTGCGCGTGTATAACGGCTCTTGTTCTTGCCGGCATAACGAATTGTATTCACATCAACCACGGTAACGTTGTAAAGGGCTTCAACTTCGTTCTTAATTTCCAGTTTATTAGCTTCAGGACGCACGATAAAGCCGAAACGATTGTTCGACTTATCAGTAATTGCAGTCATCTTCTCTGTCACTAACGGTTTAATAATAATTCCCATTATTTAAGCCTCCTTTTTACATTAAGATATTGTCGATAGCAGAAAGTGCACTTTCAGCAAACACAACAACACCAGCGTTCAATACTCTGTAAGTATTTAACCCTGAGATAGTCTGCACATTAGCGCCCTTTACGTTACGAGCCGACAAATATACGTTTTTATTTGCTTCCGGTAAAACAACAAGCAGCTTTTTGTCAGAAACTTTAAGATTTTTTGTCATAACAACAAAATCTTTTGTCTTAGGAGCTTCAAAGTTGAAGTCTTCTACTACAATGATGGCATTGTTCTGAGCCTTATATGCCAAAGCTGACTTACGTGCCAGAGCTTTTACTTTCTTATTCAGTTTGAAGTAGTAATCTCTCGGTTTCGGACCAAATACACGTCCACCACCAACGAGTACCGGTGAGTTCATGTCACCACGACGTGCACCACCGCCACCTTTCTGGCGACCGATTTTGCGAGTAGAACCGCTGATTTCGCTTCTTTCCTTTGACTTGTGTGTACCCTGACGCTGGTTAGCCATAAACTGTTTAACGTCCAAGTAGATAGCGTGGTCGTTGGGCTCAATTCCGAAGATAGACTCGTTTAACGTAATCTTTCTCCCAGTGTCTTCACCTTTAATGTTATATACGTTAACTTCCATTATTTCTCAATTATTACGATTGAACCTTTGCAACCAGGAACAGAACCCTTAATCAAAAGGAGATTGTGCTCCGCGATTACTTTTAATACTTGCAGATTTTGAACAGTTACTCTGTCACCACCAAGTTGTCCGCCCATGCGCATTCCCTTGAATACTTTTGCAGGGTAAGAACAAGCACCGATAGAACCCGGTTTACGGGCACGGTTGTGCTGACCGTGAGTAGTCTGACCTACACCACCGAAACCATGACGTTTCACAACACCCTGGAAGCCTTTACCTTTGGAAGTACCTACAACGTCTACATAATCAGCGCCTTCGAACAATTCTACGGTAACAGTATCACCCAGATTCAATTCTGTCTCAAATTCTTTGAACTCAGCCAAGTGTTTCTTGGGAGTTACTCCAGCTTTCTTAAAGTGGCCCATAAGAGGCTTTGTAGTGTGCTTTTCCTTCTTGTCCTGGAAACCCAACTGAACAGCTTGATAGCCGTCCTTTTCTACAGTTTTCACTTGAGTAACAACACAAGGACCTGCTTCGATAACAGTGCATGGTACATTCTTACCCTCGGCACTGAAAACGGATGTCATTCCGATTTTTTTTCCTAATAATCCTGGCATTTCACTTAATTTTTAATACTTACACTTTGATTTCTACTTCCACACCACTCGGTAACTCCAACTTCATCAGAGCATCTACTGTCTTAGCTGTTGAGCTATAGATGTCAATTAATCTCTTGTAAGAAGAGAGTTCGAATTGTTCACGCGACTTCTTGTTAACGAAAGTCGAACGGTTTACGGTAAAGATACGCTTATGCGTAGGGAGAGGAATTGGACCGCTAACGATAGCGCCTGTTGTCTTCACCGTTCTTACAATCTTCTCAGCTGACTTGTCAACCAAGTTGTGGTCGTAAGATTTCAGTTTAATTCTAATTTTTTGACTCATTACTGTCTTAGTTATTAATAGTGTTATTATATAAGATAAAGTCCCGTAGGTTAAGAGTCATTCGCTAACCTACGGACTTTAGTTATTATTTTAGATTAAGTCTGTACGACCTTTTACTTCTTCCAATACTGCCTTGGCAATAGAGTTGGAAACCTGAGCGTGGTGAGAATATACCATTGAAGAAGTTGCACGACCAGAAGTGATAGTACGCAACGCAGTTACGTAACCGAACATTTCTGCCAGCGGAACCATTGCCTTCACGATACGAGCACCAGAACGGCTTGATTCCATACCTTCTACCTGACCGCGACGCTTGTTCAAGTCACCGATAACGTCACCCATGTTTTCTTCCGGAGTAACAACTTCCAGCTTCATGATAGGCTCCATCAATACCGGACCTGCCTTAGCGCAAGCGTTCTTGTATGCCTGGATAGCACAGATTTCAAATGACAACTGGTCAGAGTCAACCGGGTGGAAAGAACCGTCGATCAAAGTTACCTTCAGTGAATCCAACGGATAACCGGCCAATACACCGTTCTTCATTGCAGTTGTGAAACCTTTCTGTACAGACGGGATAAATTCCTTAGGAATATTACCGCCCTTCACTTCGTCAACAAACTGCAAGCCGCCTTGAGTAAAGTCCTCATCAACCGGACCGATGTTCACGATGATATCGGCAAACTTACCACGACCACCAGACTGTTTCTTATAAACTTCACGCAAGTTAACAGTCTTCGTAATAGCCTCCTTGTAGTTAACCTGAGGTTTACCCTGGTTACACTCAACCTTGAATTCACGTTTCAGACGGTCGATGATAATATCCAAGTGAAGCTCACCCATACCGGAAATAACTGTCTGACCTGTCTGTTCGTCAGTCTTAACCGTAAACGTCGGGTCTTCTTCAGCCAATTTAGCCAAACCGTTAGACAGTTTATCCATATCCTTCTGAGTCTTAGGCTCAACTGCGATACCGATTACCGGTTCGGGGAAGTCCATAGATTCCAATACGATCGGTGCGGTTTCGTCGCACAGCGTATCACCGGTATGGATATCCTTGAAGCCTACACCGGCACCAATATCACCGGCGCCAATCACCTCAACAGGATTCTGTTTATTTGAGTGCATCTGAAACAGACGTGAAACACGTTCTTTCTTACCAGAGCGAGAGTTATAAATATAAGAACCGGCTTCAATCTTACCTGAATAAACACGGAAGAAAGTCAGACGGCCTACATACGGGTCGGTTGCAATCTTGAACGCCAAAGCAGAAGTCTTTTCATCCTCGCTCGGCTTACGGTCTTCTTCAGCACCGGTTTCAGGGTTTGTACCAACCACATTCTCTGTATCCAGCGGAGAAGGCAAGAATGCACAAACATAGTCAAGCAAAGTCTGTACACCCTTATTCTTGAATGAAGAACCACACAACATAGGAACAACAGCCATCTGTACTGTAGCGTTGCGAAGAGCTCTCAATATTTCTTCTTCTGTAATAGTAGAAGGATCATCGAAATATTTCTCCATCAAAGCATCGTCGAACTCAGCTACTTTTTCGAGCATCTTATCTCTCCATTCGTTAGCTTCGTCTACCAAATTAGCAGGGATTTCCTCTACTGTATAGTCGGCACCCATAGTTTCGTCATGCCAGTAGATAGCCTTCATCTTGATAAGGTCTACCAAACCTTTGAAAGATTCCTCAGCACCGATAGGCACAACGATAGGACAAGGATTAGCACCCAAAACGTCCTTCATCTGACGAACAACCTCAAAGAAGTCGGCACCCGAACGGTCCATTTTGTTAACGTATGCGATACGCGGTACGTTATATTTATCAGCCTGACGCCAAACAGTTTCAGATTGCGGTTCAACGCCACCAACTGCACAATAAGCAGCAACAGCGCCGTCAAGAATACGCAAAGAACGCTCTACCTCAGCGGTAAAGTCAACGTGTCCCGGAGTATCAATCAAGTTGATTTTATAAGTATTACCGGCATATTTCCAACGAGTGGTAGTAGCAGCGGAAGTAATAGTGATACCACGTTCCTGTTCTTGCTCCATCCAGTCCATTGTAGCGGCACCATCGTGCACCTCACCGATTTTGTGAGTCAAACCCGTATAAAACAAAATACGTTCAGAGGTTGTTGTCTTTCCGGCATCGATGTGGGCCATGATACCGATATTACGTGTCAAATGTAAATCATTCTTTGCCATTTTCTAATTCCTTTTACTTTAAGTTTTTAATCTTTGATTGGTTATCTCTTATAGTATTAGAATCTGAAATGAGCAAACGCACGGTTAGCCTCGGCCATTCTGTGCATATCTTCTTTACGTTTGAAAGCACCGCCTTGTTCATTGAAAGCATCCATGATTTCAGCAGCCAGTTTGTCAGCCATTGATTTACCGCCACGCTTGCGGGCAAAGATAATCAAATTCTTCATAGAAATTGACTCCTTGCGGTCAGGACGAATTTCAGTAGGAACTTGGAAAGTAGCACCACCTACACGGCGAGACTTCACTTCCACTTGAGGAGTTACGTTGTCCAAAGCTTTTTTCCAGATTTCAAGAGCTGATTTCTCTTCATTCTGCATTTTGTTCTTCACTGTTTCCAAAGCGGCGTAGAAGATTTCATAAGAAGTATTCTTCTTTCCGTCGTACATCAGGTGGTTAACGAACTTGGAAACTTTCACATCATTAAAAACGGGATCCGGAAGGATGATACGTTTTTTAGGTTTTGCTTTTCTCATTTGTCTGAAAGAATAATGTTTTTCGTTCTTGGTTGTTTACTTCTGTCTTCTTCAACTCTCCCTCCGGAGTGTTTACTCAACCTTTAGCATTTCCAACAAACTAAAACGTAAGTTATTACTTTTAATTTTACTGTTTATCAGTTTGGCCGCCTAATTATTTCTTCTTAGCGGGAGCAGCCTGTCCCGGTTTCGGACGTTTAGCACCGTATTTAGAACGTCTTTGAGTACGGTTAGCAACACCTGCAGTATCCAAAGTACCACGAACGATGTGATAACGTACACCCGGAAGGTCTTTTACACGACCGCCGCGAACCAATACGATTGAGTGTTCCTGCAAGTTGTGACCTTCTCCCGGAATGTAAGAGTTCACCTCTTTACCGTTAGTCAAACGTACACGAGCTACTTTACGCATAGCTGAATTCGGTTTCTTCGGAGTGGTTGTATACACTCTCACGCAAACGCCACGTCTTTGAGGACAAGAATCCAAGGCTGGAGACTTACTTTTCTCTACCAAAACCTCGCGTCCTTTTCTTACTAATTGCTGAATTGTAGGCATTTTAATTGTTTTTAGTTATATATTATGTTTATATTAATTCAAAACTATACACTTTTGGGCTGCAAAGATACTAATAAGTTTTGAATAATCAATGCACTACAAGTTTTTTTTTGATTTTATGCTTCACCCTTAATGTTAGGCAATGGCGGAATAGGTTGCTCATCCGGCATGCGGATAGGGCCGAAAGCACGTTCATATTTACCAACATTTTCTTCAAGCGCACGCAGCAGACGCTTGGCGTGTTCGGGTGCCAATACAATACGCGATTGAACCCCGGCTTTGGGCATTCCCGGCATTACCCGAATAAAATCCATGATAAACTCCGAACTGGAATGAGTGATAATGGCAAGATTGGCATACGTGCCTTGGGCCACTTCTTCTTTCAGCTCTATCTGTAACTGTCCGTTATTATTTTCCTGATTTTCCATATTATCGTATATCATTATAATTGAATGACAAATATACTTCTTTCATTCCGACACACAAAATACTCCAAGATAAAAGTAACAGTACGACCTGAACAAAAAAGGCACTTGATATGTCCTGAAATTGCATGGTCTGTTCGGATAGAACACATCATCTGATTTACCTGAACAGACCATACGTTTACCCCCAACCGATGGTCTGTTTTATTTGAGCCAATGGCACGCTTCCCCTCCTCCCCTTCACCCTCAAACATCCATGAATAAAAGGATGTGAAGGGGGCATGCAAATCTTTATTCTACTATTACATTGCACTCTTCTTACATCAGACCGAAAAGAAGCCGGTTTGCAACAAATATAAAAAAAGAAGAGAATCCCGGGAGATCCTCTTCTTTCACTATAAAAATTACTGATTGTATTAACGTAGTAATTACTCTTCTACCTTATCATCAACTGCATAATCGAGCACCGTTTTCTTGTTGGCAAGCATACGATCGTACTCTTCTTTCGAACCGACAATAATCTTCTCGAATTCACGCTGGCCTGTACCGGCAGGAATCAAGTGACCGCAGATAACATTCTCTTTCATACCTTCCAGACGGTCTACCTTTCCGTTGATAGCAGCTTCGTTGAGTACCTTCGTCGTTTCCTGGAAAGAAGCGGCAGACATAAAGCTTGAAGTCTGCAAAGCCGCACGGGTAATACCTTGAAGAATCTGTGTAGAGGTAGCAGGCACAGCATCACGTACTGAAACGGGTTTCAAGTCACGGCGCTTCAGCATGGAGTTTTCATCGCGCAACTTGCGGGCAGTAACAATCTGTCCCGGTTGCAGGTTCTGAGAATCTCCGGCATCTACTACAACTTTCTTGCCCCAGATACGGTCGTTCTCTTCCATGAATTCGAGCTTATCCACTACCTGTTGTTCCAAGAAGCGGGTATCGCCCGGTTCATCGATTTCAACCTTACGCATCATCTGACGAACGATAATTTCAAAGTGCTTATCGTTAATCTTCACACCTTGCAGACGATAAACGTCCTGTACTTCGTTTACGATATATTCCTGTACAGCCGTAGGACCTTTAATGGCAAGGATATCGGCAGGAGTAATGGCACCGTCGGACAACGGAGTACCGGCACGCACGTAGTCGTTCTCCTGTACCAGTATCTGTTTGGACAGCGGTACGAGATATTTCTTAACTTCCCCGGTCTTAGAGGTAACGATAATTTCGCGGTTACCACGTTTCACCTTACCCATTGTGACCTCACCGTCAATTTCGGAAACCACAGCAGGATTGGACGGGTTACGTGCCTCGAACAATTCGGTAACACGGGGAAGACCACCCGTGATATCACCCGCCTTACCAACGGCACGCGGAATCTTCACGATTACTTCACCGGCTTTTACCTTCTGTCCGTTTTCCACTACTACGTGACCACCCACAGGAAGGTTATAGGTACGGATTAGTTCGCCATCTTCAGTCATGATGTGCGCTGTAGGCACTTTCGTCTTGTCCTTAGACTCAATGATGATGATTTCGCGCAAACCGGTAGATTCATCGGACTCTACCTTATAGGTAACGTTTTCAATAACGCCTTCAAACTCAATCTTACCGGTAGCCTCGGTAATGATAACTGCGTTGAACGGGTCCCAACGGGCTATAAGTTTGCCTTTCTCTACTACTTCACCATCCGCTGCATAGAGTGTAGAACCATAAGGCACGTTATGCGTAGAAAGTATGATACCTGTATTGACATCTACGAAACGTACTTCTGCCAGACGGCCTACTACCACCTTAGCCGGTTCGCCTGCTTCGTCAATAATATCTACTGTACGGAGTTCTTCAAATTCCAGACGGGAAGGATTCTTGGCAACAATACTTGCATTAGCAGCGATATTGGCTGCCGTACCACCGGCATGGAACGTACGCAACGTCAACTGTGTACCTGGCTCACCGATAGACTGCGCAGCGATTACACCGACAGCTTCACCTTTCTGAACCATACGGCTTGTAGCCAGATTACGGCCGTAGCACTTGGCACAAACACCCTTCTTGGATTCACAAGTCAATACAGAACGGATTTCAACGCTCTCAATCGGAGAGTCTTCAATCTTCTGTGCAATGGCTTCAGTGATTTCTTCACCACCTGCAACAAGCAATTCACCGGTTGTGGGGTGAACGATATCATGTACGGATACACGTCCCAGAATACGTTCGTACAATGTAGCGATTGTCTCATCGTTATTCTTCAAAGCTGTACAAACCAGTCCGCGAAGCGTACCGCAGTCTTCTTCGTTGATAATCACATCGTGAGATACGTCAACCAGACGACGGGTCAAGTATCCGGCATCGGCCGTCTTCAAAGCGGTATCGGCAAGACCCTTACGAGCACCGTGAGTAGAGATAAAGTACTCCAACACGGAAAGACCTTCCTTAAAGTTAGAAAGAATCGGGTTCTCGATAATCTGACCGCCTTCGGCACCTGCCTTCTGAGGTTTCGCCATCAAACCACGCATACCGGAAAGCTGACGAATCTGCTCCTTAGAACCACGGGCTCCGGAATCCAACATCATGTATACGGAATTGAATCCCTGATCGTCGCTCGAAATAGTTTTCATCAAAATGTTTGACAACTCGGAGTTTACATGTGTCCAGATATCAATTACCTGGTTGTAACGCTCGTTGTTGGTGATGAAACCCATGTTATAGTTGTTGATTACCTGCTCTACTTCTTCGTAACCTTTCTGCACCAGCGCTTCTTTCTCTTCGGGAATAATAATATCTCCCAAGTTGAACGAAAGACCGCCTTTGAATGCCATCTGATAACCGAGGTTCTTGATTCCATCCAGGAATTCGGCTGCCTCTGCCACACCACAAACCTTGATTACGTGACTGATGATGTCACGAAGTGACTTCTTAGAGATAATCGTATTGATATAACCCGCTTTGGCAGGTACAATTTCGTTTACAATAACACGACCTACTGAGGTGTCGTGCATCATCTTGTCTACCACATTGCCGTTTTCGTCAATGTCCTTAACGATAACGCTGATAGGTGCGTGAATGTCGCACTTACCTTCGTTGTAGGCAATAAGCGCTTCTTCCGGACCGTAGAAAGTAAGGCCTTCACCTTTAGCTCCTTTACGCAGTTTGGTGATATAGTACAAACCGAGTACCATATCCTGTGCAGGCACTGTGATAGGCGCACCGTTGGCAGGGTTCAAGATATTATGTGACTGGAGCATCAGCATCTGTGCTTCCAGAATAGCTTCGTTACTCAAAGGCAAGTGAACGGCCATCTGGTCACCGTCGAAGTCGGCGTTGAATGCCGTACATGCCAACGGGTGCAACTGGATTGCCTTGCCTTCAATCATCTTCGGCTGGAACGCCTGGATACCCAGACGGTGCAGTGTCGGAGCACGGTTCAACAATACCGGATGTCCTTTCATTACATGTTCCAGGATGTCCCAGATAACAGGCTCCTTACGGTCTACAATCTTCTTGGCACTCTTCACCGTCTTCACAATACCACGCTCGATGAGTTTACGGATAATGAACGGTTTGTAGAGTTCGGCCGCCATGAGTTTAGGAATACCGCACTCACCCATTTTCAGCTCCGGACCTACAACAATTACGGAACGTGCAGAGTAGTCGACACGCTTACCCAACAAGTTCTGACGGAAACGTCCCTGCTTACCTTTCAAACTGTCGGAAAGTGACTTCAAAGGACGGTTGGCATCAGTCTTCACTGCGCTTGACTTACGAGAGTTATCGAACAATGAATCGACAGCTTCCTGCAACATACGTTTCTCATTACGTAAAATCACCTCAGGAGCCTTGATTTCAATCAATCTCTTCAAGCGGTTGTTACGGATGATAACGCGACGGTAAAGGTCGTTCAAGTCGGAAGTAGCGAAACGCCCGCCATCCAACGGAACCAACGGACGAAGTTCGGGCGGGATAACCGGTACGATACGTACAATCATCCATTCGGGCTTGTTGCGTCCGCGTGATGCACGGAAAGACTCAACTACCTGCAAACGCTTCAAAGCTTCGCTCTTGCGCTGTTGTGAAGCATCGCTGCCTGCACGGTTACGCAGTTCGTAAGACAATGAATCAAGATCAATGCGCGACAGCAAGTCATAAATGGCTTCTGCACCCATCTTGGCAACAAACTTATTGGGGTCTGAATCTTCAAGGTACTGATTATCGCTTGGTAACTTTTCCAACAGGTCCAGATATTCTCCTTCTTCAAGCAAATCATACTGTGCCACTTCGCCTTCCAATATACCCGGCTGGATTACTACATAACGCTCGTAGTAAATAATAGCATCGAGTTTCTTGGTCGGTAAACCCAGCAAGTAACCGATTTTATTAGGAAGCGAACGGAAATACCAAATGTGAGCCACCGGCACAACCAGCTGGATGTGTCCCATACGCTCACGACGTACTTTCTTTTCTGTCACTTCCACACCGCAACGGTCGCACACAATGCCTTTGTAACGGATACGTTTGTACTTACCGCAATGGCACTCATAATCCTTAATAGGACCGAAGATACGCTCGCAGAACAAACCGTCGCGTTCCGGCTTATACGTCCGGTAGTTAATGGTTTCAGGCTTTAAAACTTCACCACTCGAATTCTCAAGGATTTCTTCGGGAGAAGCCAAACCGATAGAGATTTTCGAGAAATTACTCTTTATCTTGTTATCTTTTCTAAAAGCCATACTTTTATATATAATTGATAATTGAGAATTAAAAATTGAAAAACAATGTTGATAAGTCGGGAATTGAGAATCGAGAGACATTAGCTCTCAACTCTCAATTTCCAAATTTCAATTTATTCTAAGTTGATGCTCAAGCCCAAACCTCTCAACTCGTGCAACAATACATTCAGTGATTCAGGAATACCCGGAGCTGGCATCGGCTCACCCTTAACGATTGCTTCATAAGCCTTGGAGCGTCCGACAACATCATCAGACTTGATAGTCAGGATTTCCTGCAGGATATGCGCAGCACCGAATGCTTCGAGCGCCCAAACCTCCATTTCTCCGAAACGCTGACCACCGAACTGTGCCTTACCGCCCAACGGCTGTTGTGTAATAAGCGAATAAGGACCGATAGAACGTGCGTGCATCTTATCTTCAACCATGTGACCGAGTTTCAACATGTATGTCACACCCACTGTAGCCTGCTGTTCGAAAGCCTCACCTGTACCACCATCATACAAAGTGGTTTTACCATAACGGGGCAAACCGGCCTTGTCGGTCCATTCGTTCAGGTCATCCAGCGTAGCACCATCAAAGATAGGCGTAGCAAACTTAACTCCCAAGTTCTTTCCGGCACGTCCCAAAACAGCCTCGAATATCTGACCGATGTTCATACGTGAAGGCACACCCAGCGGATTCAATACAATATCTACCGGAGTACCGTCTGCCAAGAACGGCATGTCTTCCTGACGTACCACGCGTGAAACGATACCTTTGTTACCGTGACGACCGGCCATCTTATCACCAACACCGATTTTACGCTTCTTGGCAATATAAACCTTAGCCATCTGGATGATACCTGCAGGCAACTCGTCACCGATAGTAATAGCAAATTTCTTACGCTTCAACTCTGCATCGAGTTCCTTATATTTCTTGATAAAGTTCGTTACCAGTGCACGGATCAATTCATTGGTATGCTCGTCTTTTGTCCAATTGCTCAACTGAATAGCAGTAAAGTCTATATCACTGAAATCAGAAGCATAGAATTTAGCGCCTTTACTGATTACTTCAGCTCCCATATAGTCTTTCACACCTTCTGAAGTATGATTTTCTGTGAGCTTCAAAAGCTTATTTACCAATATTTTCTTCAAATCAGCCACCTTGCTATCGAACTCATCATCAATCTTCGGCAGCAATGCCTTGTCGGCCAATTTAGAACTACGAGTCTTGATAACGCGGGAGAACAGACGTTTACCGATAATCACACCTTTCAAAGAAGGAGATGCCTTCAAAGACGCATCTTTCACATCACCAGCCTTATCACCGAATATGGCACGAAGCAACTTTTCTTCCGGAGAAGGGTCAGACTCCCCTTTCGGAGTAATCTTACCAATCAAAATATCACCCGGCTCGATACGGGCACCTACACGCACAATACCATTCTCGTCAAGGTCTTTGGTAGCCTCTTCACTTACATTAGGAATATCGGAAGTCAACTCTTCCATACCGCGCTTCGTTTCACGAACTTCCAAAGAGTATTCCTCTACGTGTACGGAAGTCAAAAGGTCTTCGCGAACCACACGTTCGTTCAATACGATAGCGTCCTCATAGTTGTATCCCTTCCAAGGCATGTAGGCAACCAACAGGTTCTTACCCAAAGCAAGTTCGCCCTGTTCGGTTGAGTAACCCTCGGTAAGGATTTGTCCCTTCGTCACACGCTGACCTTTCTCGCAAATAGGACGAAGGTCAATCGTCATGTTCTGGTTGGTACGACGCCATTTGGGAATAGTATATTCTTTCAGTGCAGATTCGAAGCTTACAAACTCTTCCTCTTCCGTACGATCGTACAGAATGCGGATAGTCGTAGCATCTACAAAGTCAACCACACCTTCGCCCTCAGCAGTAATCTGCGTACGAGAGTCACGTGCAAGCTGACGTTCGATACCTGTACCTACAATCGGAGCTTCACTCTTCAACAAAGGAACTGCCTGGCGCATCATGTTCGATCCCATCAACGCACGGTTAGCATCGTCATGTTCCAAGAACGGAATCAGAGATGCTGCAATAGAGGCAATCTGCTGTGGCGATACGTCCATCAGCTCTACCTCATCAGGAGCTACAACCGGATAATCGGCATCCTGACGGGATTTTACTTTGTCGCGGACGAAAGTTCCGTCTTCATTCAAAGGTGCATTACCCTGAGCGATAATCTTCTCTTCTTCTTCTTCGGCTGTAAGGTAAACCAAACCTTCATCCGAAAGGTCTACCTTTCCGTTAGCCACCTTACGGTACGGTGTCTCAATAAAACCAAGCTGATTGATTTTAGCAAACACACAAAGTGAAGATATCAAACCAATGTTCGGACCTTCAGGCGTTTCAATCGGACAAAGACGACCGTAGTGGGTATAGTGTACGTCACGCACCTCAAAACCGGCACGTTCACGTGACAAACCACCGGGACCCAAAGCTGACATACGGCGCTTGTGAGTGATTTCGGCAAGCGGATTGGTCTGGTCCATGAATTGTGACAAGGCATTTGTTCCGAAGAAAGAATTGATAACGGAAGAAATAGTCTTGGCGTTAATCAAATCGATCGGGGTAAAGACTTCATTGTCACGAACGTTCATGCGCTCGCGGATAGTACGGGACATACGTGCCAAACCGATAGCAAACTGGTTTGACAACTGTTCGCCTACCGTACGTACACGACGGTTGCTCAAGTGGTCAATATCATCCACATCTGCTTTTGAGTTTATCAACTCAATCAGATACTTGATAATCTCAATGATATCTTCCTTGGTGAGTACACGGACATCCATGTCAGTCGTCAAATTCAACTTTCTGTTGATACGGTAACGACCTACATCACCCAAGTCGTATCTCTTTTCTGAGAAGAACAGGTTATTAATAACCTCACGCGCGCTGGCATCATCGGCAGGATCTGCATTACGCAACTGACGATAGATATAAAGCACTGCTTCTTTTTCCGAATTACTGGGGTCCTTCTGCAGAGTATTATATATGATAGAGTAGTCAGACTGGTTCGGTTCTTCCTTATGTACAAGGATATTCTGAACGCCTGACTCTAATATAATGTCAATATGTTCCGGCTCGATTATAGTTTCACGGTCGATAACCACTTCGTTACGCTCAATAGAAACAACTTCACCGGTATCTTCGTCTACAAAATCCTCAATCCATGTTTTCAATACACGTGCTGCCAACTTACGACCTACAATCTTCTTGAGGTTCGTCTTATTCACTTTCACGTCTTCCGCCAGATTGAAGATTTCAAGAATGTCCTTATCATTCTCAAAACCGATAGCTCTCAGCAATGTGGTTACCGGTAACTTCTTCTTACGGTCGATATAGGCATACATGACATTGTTGATGTCAGTAGCAAACTCAATCCAAGATCCTTTGAACGGGATGATACGGGCTGAGTACAACTTAGTACCGTTGGCATGCACGCTTTGACCGAAGAATACGCCCGGTGAACGATGAAGCTGCGACACAACAACACGTTCCGCACCATTGATAACGAATGTAGCCTTATCCGTCATATAAGGAATCGGACCCAGGAATACATCCTGAATAACCGTATCAAAATCTTCGTGGTCAGGGTCGGTACAATATAATTTCAATTTTGCCTTTAAGGGTACGCTATAAGTAAGCCCTCGCTCTATACATTCGTCTATGGTATAGCGCGGCGGATCAATATAGTAGTCCAAAAACTCAAGAACAAAATTATTTCTTGTATCGGCAATGGGGAAGTTTTCAGCAAATACTTTATACAGTCCCTCGTTCTTACGTTTCTCGGGTGGGGTATCCAGTTGTAAAAAGTCTTTGAATGACTTCAATTGTACTTCCAGGAAATCCGGATATTCCAGCGGATTCTTAGTCGAAGCAAAATTAACTCTTTGATTTACAGTATTTGAAGACATCTGTTAATGGATTTGTAGAACTTAATTTTAAATATATACACAAAAAGGTAAAGAACCCTTTTCACGAAGGGTTCCTTACCGAATTACCTGATTTACAGGCTAATGTTATTTAAGTTCAACTTCAGCTCCAGCTTCTTCCAATGTTTTCTTCAATGATTCTGCTTCGTCTTTAGCCAAACCTTCTTTTACTACGCTAGGAGCACCGTCTACCATGTCTTTAGCTTCCTTCAAACCAAGACCGCAAGCTTCCTTAACGGCTTTAACTACTTGAAGTTTAGCTGAGCCAGCGCTCTTCAATACTACATCGAAAGAAGTTTTTTCTTCAGCGGCAGCAGCACCACCAGCTGCAGGGCCAGCAGCAACAGCAACAGCTGCAGCAGCAGGTTCAATACCGTATTCTTCTTTCAGGATAGTTGCAAGTTCATTAACTTCTTTTACTGTCAAGTTAACTAATTGTTCTGCAAAAGCTTTCAAATCTGCCATTTTTGTATGATTTTAATTGTTTAATTACTAAAATAAATTGATGTTTTTTTGTTTCCGAAGTTACGCTTCGGGACGTTCACCGAGAGTCTTGAGAACTCCGTGAATGGTGTTACCACCTGATTGCAGAGCAGAAATAACATTCTTGGCCGGTGATTGCAGCAAGGCAACGATTTCGGCAATAACTTCATTCTTACTCTTGATACTTACGAGAGCATCCAACTGGTCAGCACCAACATAGAAGCTTTCTTCTGCATATGCAGCTTTCAATCCGGGAATACCGTTCTTTGCTTTATCTTTCAGCAGTTTCGCAGGTGCATTCGCTGTATTGCAAAACATTACAGCAGTCGTACCTTTCATGCAACCGTAAAGCGGAGAATAATCCTCTTCCAGGCTTTCCAATGCTTTATGAAGCAATGTATTCTTAACTACCATCAATTTGATGTCAGCCTTGAAACACAAAGCTCTCAACGCGCTTGTATCGGCAGCGTTCATAGCAGTGGTATCTACCAAATAGAAGTGACCGTATTCCTTAACTGTAGCAGCAATCTGCTCAATAATCGTACTTTTATCTTCCTTTCTCATTATTACTCCGTTTTATTAGATTTCTTCTACAGATTTCGGGTCAATCTTGATACCCGCACTCATCGTGCTAGAAAGATAAATACTCTTGATATATGTACCCTTGGCTGCGGTCGGTTTCAATTTATTCAAAGTAGAGATGAATTCTTTCGCATTGTCGCGAATTTGATCAGCACTAAATGAAACTTTACCGATAGAAGTATGAACGATACCGCTCTTGTCAACTTTAAAGTCGATTTTACCTTGTTTTACTTCTTTTACAGCTTTAGCAACATCCATAGTCACAGTGCCACTCTTCGGATTCGGCATCAATCCACGAGGACCGAGTACACGACCGAGCGCACCAATCTTACCCATGATAGACGGCATAGTGATGATTACATCAATATCAGTCCATCCACCTTTGATCTTTTCAATATATTCGTCAAGACCAACATAGTCAGCTCCGGCTTCTTTTGCAGCAGCTTCAGCATCCGGTGTACAAAGCACCAAAACGCGTGTAACCTTACCAGTACCGTGAGGAAGTGATACAACACCTCTCACCATCTGGTTAGCCTTACGCGGGTCAACGCCCAAACGTACGTCGATATCCAGAGAAGCGTCAAACTTAGTAAAAGTAATTTCCTTTACCAATTGAGCAGCTTCTTTGAGAGAGTATGCTTTCCCTGCTTCAATTTTTTCTGCAGCCAACTTTTGATTTTTTGTCAGTTTACTCATTCTAATTGAAGTTTATTAGTTATTAACCGGGAACTCCCCTTTTACAGCGATACCCATACTACGAGCTGTACCGGCAACCATCTTCATGGCAGCTTCTACAGTGAAACAGTTTAAGTCAACCATCTTGTCCTGAGCAATCGTACGAACCTGTTCCCAAGTAATCTCGGCAACTTTCTTACGGTTAGGCTCAGCAGAACCACTCTTTACCTTAGCTACTTCAAGTAATTGAATAGCAACGGGAGGAGTCTTGATTACAAAATCGAAAGACTTGTCTGCGTAGTAAGTGATAATCACAGGAAGAATTTTTCCTGCTTTGTCTTGGGTTCTGGCGTTGAATTGCTTGCAAAACTCCATGATGTTGATTCCCTTAGAACCCAGAGCAGGTCCAACGGGAGGTGATGGATTTGCCGCGCCTCCTTTAATCTGTAATTTGATTAGTCCAGCAACTTCTTTAGCCATTTTTTAATTGATTTATATATAAACATTAATGAAGAATATTACAGCGTAACACCTGTCCTATTCTTTTTCTACTTGCATAAAGCCCAATTCGAGCGGAGTCTTCCGTCCGAATATCTTTACCATGACCTTCAGTTTCTTCTTCTCGGTATTCACTTCTTCGATGATTCCGCTAAAGCCACTGAACGGACCGTAATTCACTTTTACAGTCTCGCCGACTACATACGGGATATTCAGTTCTTCACCGGCATCCTGCAATTCGTCAACTGTACCAAGTATACGATTCACTTCCGACTGTCTCAGAGGAACGGGTTTTTCCGATCCACCCAAGAATCCTATCACATTAGGAGTATTTCTCAGATGGTGAGCGACCTCACCAACCAGAGCAGCCTCCACCAAAACGTAACCAGGGAGATAACTTCTCTCTTTCACAATTTTCTTACCATTGCGAACCTGATATACCTTTTCGGTAGGAATCAATACCTGAGACACATAATCACCAAGGTCGCTGTTTTTGATATCAGCTTCAAGATATTCCTTTACCTTAGTTTCTTTACCGCTAATAGCACGCAAAACGTACCATTTCTTTTCAATCTCAGACATTTCTCCTTCTTTTTTAATGTGGATAAACAAATTCCATTAAATGCTGGAAACAGAAGTCCATCGCAAACACCACCAGTGCAATAAGCAGGGAAGCATATAAAACAACTACTGCACTGTTAGTAAGTTCAGAATACGTAGGCCACGACACTTTATGAACAAGCTCGTCGTAAGTTTCTTTAAAATAAGCTACTATCTTCTTCATTTCAAAAATATTAGCACGGGAGGAGAGGCTCGAACTCCCGACACCCGGTTTTGGAGACCGGTGCTCTACCAACTGAGCTACTCCCGTGTGAACATAATCAGTTCCCAGTAAATACCGGGAACTGATTAAGATATTTGGTTATTAGTCGAGAATTTCAGTAATCTGACCAGAACCTACTGTACGACCACCCTCACGGATAGCGAAACGCAAACCTACGTTCAATGCTACCGGATAGATCAGTTCTACAGTAATTTCTACGTTATCGCCAGGCATTACCATTTCAGTTCCTTCCGGAAGAGAAATTTCACCTGTACAGTCCATAGTACGCAGATAGAACTGAGGACGGTATTTGTTGTGAAACGGAGTGTGACGACCACCTTCTTCTTTCTTCAAAACATAGATAGAAGCTTTGAACTTAGAGTGAGGTTTAATCTGACCCGGCTTACAAAGAACCATACCACGTTTGATTTCGTTCTTATCGATACCACGGAGCAACAAACCTACGTTATCACCGGCTTCACCCTGATCCAGCAATTTGCGGAACATTTCAACACCAGTTACAACAGACTTCTTGTCTTCACCCAAACCGAGGATTTCAACTTCGTCACCTACATGGATAACACCAGCTTCGATACGACCTGTAGCTACAGTACCACGACCAGTAATTGAGAACACGTCTTCAACCGGCATCAGGAACGGTTTATCAACATCACGCGGAGGCAATGGAATCCAATTGTCGCAAGCGTCCATCAATTCCATAACTTTTTCTTCCCACTTTTCAACGCCGTTCAATGCGCCAAGAGCAGAACCCTGGATGAAAGGAGTGTTGTCGCCATCGAATTCGTAAGCTGAAAGCAGTTCACGCATTTCCATTTCAACAAGTTCCAGCATTTCAGGGTCATCTACCATATCGCACTTGTTCATAAACACAACCAGTCTGGGAACGTTTACCTGACGAGCCAACAGAATGTGCTCACGAGTTTGAGGCATCGGACCATCGGTTGCAGCAACCACGATAATAGCACCATCCATCTGAGCAGCACCAGTTACCATGTTCTTAACGTAGTCGGCGTGACCCGGACAGTCTACGTGAGCATAGTGACGATTAGCTGTTTCATACTCAACGTGTGAAGTATTGATAGTAATACCTCTTTCCTTTTCTTCAGGAGCGTTGTCAATCTGATCGAATGATTTTACTTCAGAAAAACCTTTCTTGCCTAATACTGTAGTGATAGCAGCAGTCAACGTGGTTTTACCGTGGTCTACGTGACCAATTGTACCAATGTTTACGTGCGGTTTGGTACGTTCGAATTTCTCTTTAGCCATAGCTTTACTTGTTATTTATTTGATTAATAATCAGCTTTTACATTTTATGAGCTGTTACCGGGACTTGAACCCGGGACCTCTTCCTTACCAAGGAAGTGCTCTACCGCTGAGCTATAACAGCAAGAAAACCGGAGTTGTGGGCAAAGATGGATTCGAACCACCGAAGGCGTAAGCCAGCAGATTTACAGTCTGCCCCATTTGGCCACTCTGGTATTTGCCCAATCATAGAACTCTTTTTCTTTTTCTGAATTCTCTCGGGCGTTTCCACCCTTTAATGATAATTCATTTCGAGCCTCTTGTCGGATTCGAACCAACGACCCCGAGATTACAAATCACGTGCTCTGGCCAACTGAGCTAAAGAGGCAATCTTTTTAAAAATGCAACCGCAACGTTCTACCGCGAGCGAAACGGCTGCAAATTTAGACATTTATTTTTTACCCGCAAAATTTTAAGCGGATTTTTATTTACTTCGTTGTTTTTCCTTGTATTTAACCAGCTGTTTTTCCAAAGCTCCCAGACAAAGATCCACTGCTTCTTCAAACGTATCACAAACCTTATTCGCATAAAGTTCACCATTGGGTACCAATACTTTCACCCCGGCTTCTTTATTTTCGGCTGTTTCCGGCTTAACTACCTTTAATGACACCTCTACTTTCTCTATATCATCGTAAAATTTCTCCAATTTAGCAGCTTTCTTCTGAATAAAAGCCTGCAACTGCTCTGACGCATCAAAGTGAATCGATTGAATTCTAACTATCATACTTACCTCCTTTTTTTAGGCTCGAGGATGAGCCTGATTATACACTTTTTTAAGCTCTTCAAAAGTAGTATGCGTATAAACTTCCGTAGTCGCCAAACTTTCATGCCCCAACAGCTCTTTTATCGAGCTCAAATCAGCGCCATTGTTCAGCATAGCCGTTGCAAAGGTATGCCTCAGCACATGCGGACTTCTTTTTTTTACAGTTACTACCTTTGACAGGTTTCGTCTCACAATATATGCTACGATACCGCGGCCAAGCCTTTCTCCATTCTTTCGGACAAAAAAAGCATCCGAACGAACCGGCAATGCTTGATTCCGCACATTGACATACTCCTGCATGGAACGCCCCAATTCTTTATCAAAAGGTATCAGACGTTGCTTATTCCGTTTTCCGGTCACTTTAATAAGAGAAGCAGAAAAATCAACATCCTTATCATCCAACCCTATCAATTCCGAAAGCCTCATACCTGTCGTATAAAACATTTCGATAATCAAACGGTCGCGATACCCTTCAAACCTTTCTCCAAAGTCGACATCATCCAACAACCTATCCACTTCACCTTCTCTCAGAAAGACAGGAAGCGGTTTCTTTTTTTTCGGCCCTGTTACTCTCCGTAACGGATCTGCCGCCACCAATCCTTTCTTTAAAAGATACTTGTAATATGTCCGGACAGAACTCAACTTTCGATTCACCGTATTAGGCGCATAACCTTTATCCATCAGGGAAACAATCCATTCACGAACAAGATCCGCACCTACATCCGACGGGGCCAAATCTCCCAACAGCTTCTCACCAAACTTCTGCAACTCAAGAATATCCGCCCGGTAATACCTTACAGTACCTTCAGAATAATTCCGTTCATACAGAAGATAGTCGAGAAAAGAATCTGTCAACAGCATATCGTTACATCTAAATCATGCAACGAATGTATGAAAAAGAATTCAATAATTCAAAGGAAATTACGAATTATTAATCTTCTACTTGTTGAAGTTGCTGAACGTAAACTGCACGCTCTTTCTTAAGTCTTTTAGTCACAGACGGTTTATCAAACTGTTGTCTGCTTCTCAACTCTTTAACGATACCAGTCTTTTCAAATTTTCTTTTAAATTTCTTCAGCGCTTTTTCAATGTTTTCGCCTTCTTTTACAGGTACTACAATCATTTTTTTGTTTTTAAAATTTAAATGGTTTATAAAATCTCACGATTAAATTGAGCGGCAAAATTACACATACTTTCTTTATTCACAAAACTTTCGACAAAAAAATCGACAATCCTAACATAAAATACCTGCCTTTCTTACTGACAGTTATCAAAACTGCCCGCAGATAAGATTTCACTTACAGAAGCAACAATAGAAAAATAACAGAATTTACTCCATGTAATACAAGTAAAGTGAGTATCTTTGAAAACGCTTATCAACACCTTATACAGTATGAATTTAATAATTAATGAACGTATTGCCGCCTTGCGGACACACATTGCCCAAGAAAACATACAGGCATTCATCATTCCAAGCACAGACCCTCACCTCAGCGAGTACGTGGCTCCCCACTGGCAGTCGCGGGAATGGATTTCCGGATTTACAGGTTCAGCCGGCACGGTAGTTATAACAGCAGAAGAGGCCGGTTTATGGACCGACTCCCGTTATTTCCTGCAAGCCGCCCGGCAGATAGAAGGAACTGAAATCACATTATACAAAGAGATGTTGCCTGAAACGCCAAGTATTCCGACATTCTTGAACTCACGCCTGCAAGAGGGAGACACCGTAGGAATAGACGGAAAAATGTTCTCGGCCAAAGAAGTGGAGCATCTGCAAGAAGCATTGAGAAAGAGCGGTATTCATGTAAAAAGTGTTGCCGACCCCCTGCAACTGTTATGGAAAGACCGCCCGGCAATGCCATTGTCTCCCGCGTTTATTCACGACACACAATATGCCGGCAGGAGCTTTACGGAGAAACTTGCAGCCGTCCGAAAAGAGATGGACGCAAACGGTGCTGAGTCTTTGCTACTGTCGGCACTGGATGAAATAGCCTGGCTGCTCAACATTCGAGGAAATGACGTACACTGCAACCCGGTTGTTGTCAGCTACCTGCTGATAGAGAAAAACGCAGTGCATTATTTCATCCAACCGCAAAAAGTCACAGCAGAGCTAACTTCCTATTTTAACGTTAATGGTATCTCCGTACATACATATGAAGAAATAGAAGATTACCTTAACCACTTCCCTGCAAGAAGCATACTGGCAGATTCCGCCAAAACAAATTACGCCATCTACTCGGCAATCAATCCGCAATGCCGGATAATCGACGGCACATCCCCCGTAACTCTACTGAAAGCCATCCGCAACAAACAGGAAATAGCCGGCATCCATACGGCTATGCAAAGAGACGGCGTTGCATTGGTTAAATTTCTGAAGTGGCTGGAAGATGCCGTCCCTACAGGTCGGGAAACAGAAATCAGTATAGATAAAAAGCTGCATGCTTTTCGGGCTGCACAACCACTTTACATGGGCGAAAGCTTTGATACGATTGCCGGCTATAAAGAACATGGAGCCATAGTTCACTATGAAGCCACTCCCGAAACGGATGTAACACTGAAAGCGGAAGGCTTTCTTTTACTGGACTCCGGAGCCCAATATCTGGACGGAACGACAGATATAACCCGTACCATCGCACTTGGCAACTTGACGGAGGAAGAGAAAACCGATTACACCTTAATATTGAAAGGCCATATCGCACTGGCAACGGCGGTATTCCCTGAAGGCACCCGCGGAGCGCAACTGGACGTATTGGCACGCCTCCCGATATGGAAGCAGCACATGAATTATCTGCATGGAACCGGCCACGGAGTGGGACATTTCCTCAATGTACACGAAGGACCGCAGAGCATCCGAATGAACGAGAATCCCATTCCCTTGCAACCGGGTATGGTCACTTCCAACGAACCAGGCGTGTACAAGGCCGGAAGCCACGGCATCCGCACCGAAAACCTGTTACTGACAGTTCCTGCCGGCGAAGGCATGTTCGGCAATTATCTGAAGTTCGAGACCGTCACGCTCTGTCCTATCTGCCGGAAAGGAATCATCAAGGAATTGCTGACTGCCGAAGAAATCGAATGGCTGAACGAATACCATCGAGTTGTATACGAAAAGCTATCTCCCGACTTAGAAAATGATGAAAAAGAGTGGCTGAAAGAAGCATGTAAACCATTAATTATTAACCGATAACCAACAGAAAGAAAATGGCACTAATAAAATCAGTAAGAGGTTTCACTCCGGAAATCGGAGAGAATTGTTTTTTAGCAGATAACGCTACTATCATCGGAGATGTAAAAATGGGACGGGATTGCAGCATCTGGTTCAGTACCGTACTGCGCGGAGATGTTAACTCCATCCGCATCGGAAACGGTGTAAACATCCAAGACGGAAGCGTACTGCACACCTTATACGAGAAATCCACCATTGAAATAGGCGACCATGTATCCGTAGGCCACAATGTAACCATCCACGGAGCTGCAATCAGGGATTATGCACTTATAGGCATGGGGTCTACCATTCTGGACCATGTCGTAGTAGGCGAAGGCGCCATTGTAGCCGCCGGCTCATTGGTACTTAGCAACACCGTAATAGAACCGGGAAGCATCTGGGGTGGCGTACCTGCCAAATTCATCAAAAAGGTAGACCCCGAACAGGCAAAAGAACTAAACCAGAAGATTGCGCACAACTACCTGATGTACTCAAGCTGGTACAAGGAGTAAAGGTATCGGCTGCCTCTAAAAAGGAGACTGCCTACATATAGGAAAAATGAACGCGTCACAACTCATTCTTTGAGAAGACAAACTTTTTAACTTGAAATTAGAACATCCTAAAAGACCAAAGAAAAGGGTCGTATCATCACTCTCAAAACGGAGTTTGATACGACCCTTTTAGAGGTTATAATTACAGTCTGAACTTTTCAGAGTCTCGTTTTAGTTTTGACAACCCCTCATATTTTTTATGGAAAGAGGTCTTTGACAACCTCCTCAACAGTCTAAAAGTTAATCATGCCCAAAACTTTGTCTGTTGCTCCGGCATTACCGGTTACATAAGTCCCCGCATTCGTACCGGTCTCGCGCAAGAAACTTTCATCTTCCAGCATACGGTCGAGCAACGCTTTCAGTTCTTCATAACTCTTGACAGAGAACCCGCCTTTTGCCTCCAAGAGCTGAACGGCTTCCTGGAATTTCTGGTACTTCGGTCCAAAGATTACCGGAATGCCATATACGGCAGCTTCCAACGTATTATGGATACCCACTCCGAACCCGCCGCCGATATAGGCAATCTCTCCATAGCGATAGATGGAGGAAAGCAGACCGAAGCAGTCTATTATCAGGCAATCCGCCTTACGGACATTCTTTTCGTCGGCACGGGTATAACGCACATACGGACGCTTCAGCTTACGGATTATCTCTACCAAATGATTTTCGTCGATTACATGCGGAGCTATAATCAGCTTTACTTCCGGATGCTGATTAAAATATTCGATAAACAAATCCTCGTCGGGCTGCCAGGAACTTCCGGCAACAAAAGTCATCGTATTGTTCTTGAACAACTCAACCAAAGGCAAGTCTTTAGCCTCTTCCCGAATTTGAAGCACGCGGTCAAAACGGGTATCCCCCACCACAGTCACCCGGTTGATGCCAATCTTCGCCAGATAACGCTTGGAGCGCTCGTTCTGCACGAAGATGTGGTCGAAGTTGCGCAGCACGTTCCTATACGTACCGCCGTACCATTTAAAGAAAATCTGCCCGCGGCGAAAGATGGAAGACACGCTATAAACGGGGATGCGGCGCTTATGCAACTCATCCAGGTAGTTCTTCCAAAACTCATACTTGATAAAAAACGCCATGCAGGGATTCACCAGGTCAAGAAACTTCCTCACATTGCGCGGTTTGTCGAAAGGCAGATAACACACGATATCCGCCCCCCGGTAGTTCTTGCGCACTTCATAACCCGACGGCGAAAAGAATGTCAGCAAAATACGATAATCCGGATATTTGGCACGTATCTTCTCAATCAGCGGGCGTCCCTGTTCAAACTCTCCCAAAGAGGCAGCGTGAAACCAGATATAACGCGCATCCTTCTCCAGCTGCTGCCGAAGAAGTTCGTACACTACCCAGTGCCCCTTCATCATCTTCCGCGGTTTACGGCTGAAAGGAGCCACCAGGTGCACCGCAATATCATAGAGTATTATTGCTAAATTATAAAACATACTTTTCTCCGCTTCAACTTATTTCAGAACGTCGATGGCACGCTGTATGCGGGCAAGCGTCTCTTCTTTGCCCAACAATGCGGTAATATCGAACATGTGCGGTCCTTTGCACTCTCCTACCACAGCCAGCCGGAAAGCATTCATCACATTACCCATGTGATATCCTTTCTCCGTAATCCAGCCGATAACTACATCTTCCGACGGTTTAGAGGAGAAATCCCCAATGCCCCGAAGCACTTCCATCAATTCCGTCATGATGCGCGGAGTATCTTCCGACCAACGTTTCTTCACATCCTTCTCGGCATACTGTTCAGGAGCAACAAAGAAGAAACGTGCCTGATCCCACAGTTCCTTCACGAAGTTGACGCGGCCCTTTACCAGGGAGACTACCGTAGTAAGGAACGCATCGCTGTATGCACCAAGCTCTACACCGTGCTCTTTCAGTACCGGCTTGAAAAGTTCCGCAAGCTCCTCGTCCGATTTCTGAAGAATATATTCATGGTTAAACCAGATACCTTTCTTATAGTCGAACTTAGCGCCCGATTTGCTGCAATGACTCAGATTGAACAGTTTTACAAGTTCATCCATCGACATCAGTTCCTGGTCGTTACCCGGGTTCCAGCCCAGCAAGGCAAGGAAATTGATAACAGCTTCCGGCAGATAGCCCGATTCGCGATAGCCCGAAGACACTTCGCCCGACTTGGGGTCGTGCCATTCCAGCGGAAATACCGGGAAGCCCAGACGGTCGCCGTCGCGCTTGCTGAGCTTACCGTTACCTTCGGGCTTCAGCAACAGCGGCAGGTGCGCGAACGCCGGCATCGTATCTTCCCAACCGAAAGCACGGTACAGCAGCACATGCAGCGGAGCGGAAGGCAGCCACTCTTCACCGCGGATAACGTGGGAAACTTCCATCAAATGGTCATCCACAATATTTGCCAGGTGATAGGTAGGCAGTTCGTCCGCCGATTTGTAAAGCACCTTATCGTCAAGGATAGACGAGTTTATCACGACCTCGCCACGTATCAAGTCGTTCACATGCACATCTTCGTCCGGCTCTATCTTGAAACGGACCACATACTGCCTGCCTTCGGCAATCAGCGCGTCCACTTCCTCTTTGGGCATCGTCAGCGAATTACGCATCTGCATGCGTGTAGAAGCGTCGTACTGGAAATTGGCAATCTCCGCACGCTTGGCTTCCAGCTCCTGCGGAGTATCGAAAGCGATATATGCCTTGCCGGCATCCAGCAACACCTGTACATACTTCTTGTATATGTCGCGGCGTTCGGACTGACGGTACGGACCATGTTCTCCACCAAAGCTGACACCCTCGTCAAAAGGAATGCCCAACCACTTGAAAGACTCCAATATATATTCTTCCGCCCCCGGCACAAACCGGTTGGAATCGGTATCCTCAATGCGGAAAATCAAATCTCCTCCATGCTGACGGGCAAAGAGATAATTATACAACGCAGTGCGCACACCACCGATGTGCAACGCCCCCGTAGGACTCGGGGCAAAACGGACTCTGACTTTTCTTTCTGTCATAATCTATCTTACTTATAACTAAATTAGACGGCAAAATTAAACCTTTTTTTCCATACTATTGTTTTTTTTTTGTACTTTTCGCAAAAATTTCAACCGATATGAACTATTTCAAAGGTAAAAACAAAGAGTTCTCGTTCAGAGATTTGATATACAAGGCACTTATTTTTATAGGTACGGTGGGAGTTATTGTCTATTTCCTGCCGAGAGATGGTAAGTTTAATTACCAGTTTGACATTGACAAACCCTGGAAGTACGGGCAACTGATGGCTACCTTCGACTTCCCCATTTACAAAGACGACCAAGTCGTAAAAAAAGAACAAGACAGCATCCTGGCCGCTTTCCAACCCTATTTCCAATTGGACAAGAGCACCGGGAAAGAGGCGCTCAAGAAACTTAAGAACGACTATCAGACTCATCTGCGCGACATTCTGCCCTCTTCCGATTACATCCGCCATATCGAAAAAATACTATCCGAGGTGTACCGGGCGGGCATCCTTTCCACTGAAGAACTTGCCCGGCTGCACAAAGACAGCACATCTGCCGTCATGGTGGTAGACGACAAGCTTGCCAACCAACGGAGCATCGACAAACTCTACTCCGTAAAGCAGGCATATGCCTACCTGCTTACAGCCGATACCATACACTATCGCCCGAACATACTCCGGCAGTGTTCCCTCAACGAATACCTCTCTCCCAACCTCACCTACGATGCCCGGCGGACAGAGACCGCCAAGGAAGAAATCCTCGACAACTATTCATGGGCAAACGGCATCGTACTGAGCGGGCAGAAAATCATCGACCGCGGCGAGATAGTGAGCCGGGAAACCTACAACATCCTCGAAAGCCTGCGCAAAGAGTCCATCCAGCGCAGCGAGTCCATCGGGCAGAAACAACTGATGCTGGCAGGACAGATTCTGTACGTCGGCATCTTCATATTGTGCTTCATGCTTTATCTCGACCTCTTCCGCAAAGATTATTACAACCGCAAAGGCAACCTCGCGCTGCTTTTCACCCTTATCATGTTCTATTGTGTGGTAACGGCCGTTATGGTAACAAACAATATATTCAACGTATACATCATTCCCTATGCCATGCTGCCCGTCATTATCCGCGTGTTTCTCGACTCACGGACAGCCTTTCTCACACAGGTCGTCACAATACTGATTTGTTCCATCTGCCTGCGCTATCCGCACGAGTTCATCCTGCTGCAACTAACGGCAGGTTTGGTTGCGATTTTCAGTTTGAGAGAATTATCGCAACGCTCGCAGTTGTTCCGCACGGCTATCCTGGTGATTCTGACTTATGCAGCCGTTTATTTCGCTTTTGAACTGATAACGGAAAACGACCTGTCCAAACTGAACGGCAGTATGTACACCTACTTCGTGATAAACGGCGTATTGCTGCTTTTCACGTATCCGTTGCTTTTCCTGGTGGAAAAGACCTTCGGCTTCACTTCGAATGTTACTTTGGTGGAATTGTCCAACATCAACAACAGTTTGCTGCGGCGCATGTCGGAAACCGTACCCGGCACATTCCAGCATTCCATGCAGGTAGCCAACCTCGCAGCCGAAGCAGCCAACCGCATCGGCGCAAACAGCCAGTTGGTGCGTACAGGCGCTTTATACCATGACATCGGCAAAATGGAGAATCCGGCATTCTTTACCGAAAACCAGTCGGGCGGTGTCAATCCGCACAAGAATCTCGGTTACGAGCAGAGTGCGCAGGTCGTCATCGGACATGTAACGGACGGATTGAAACTGGCCGAGAAGAACAACCTGCCTAAAGTCATCAAGGATTTCATTACTACCCACCACGGTAGGGGAAAGACAAAATACTTCTACATATCCTGGAAAAACGAGCATCCCGGCGAGGAACCCGACAACGAGTCATTCACCTATCCCGGTCCCAACCCTTTCAGCAAGGAGCAAGCCATCCTGATGATGGCGGATTCCGTAGAGGCAGCCTCGCGCAGCCTGCCCGAATATACGGAAGAGAGCATCAGCAACCTGGTAGACAAGATTATCGATTCGCAGGTGGAGGAAGGTTATTTCAGGGAGTGCCCCGTCACGTTCAAGGACATAGCAACGGTAAAAGCCGTTTTCAAAGAAAAATTGAAAACCATCTACCACACCCGCATCAGTTACCCGGAACTTAAAAAGCAAGACCTATGAAAATCAGTACCAAAGAACGGCAAAGAGCGGAATTCCTGTTGCAAAGCCAACGGATTCAACTGCATCAGATTGAAAGTTTCAGTTTCATGGAACGATACCCCCGGCAGGCGCATAAGGGTGTCCCGGCAGAAAAAGCCAAATACGGCCCCGGAATATTCGTATTCCACCTAAAGGAAAAACAGGATAAGGTAATATACATGCCTCCCTTCAGGCATCCTTCATCACTCGTCCGTTTTCTGGTGTCGCAAGGAGTGCCTTTTGCCAACTATGTTCCGCGCGAACGGAGCGTGGGAACCCTCCCGGAGGAAACTTACCGGCGTCCCTCGCTGTATATGTTTTGGTTCTTCATATTATTCCTCATGTTCCTGATATTGGGTTACTATTCCGTCGGCATCGATGCATGGTGGGGATTCATTCCGGCCATCCTGTCCTTCGGCCTAAGCCTTTTCTTCATTTGCATGCTGATGACCCGGTTCTGCTACCTGACGCTGGACAACGAAAATCTCACCGTACACAGTGCAGGCAGGACAATCCGCTATCCGTATACAAACCTGCGCAAGGTCAACTTCGATTTTGCCCGGGAGCAGACTTTCACCCACGTCATGGAATTGCTTGACAAGGACTACCGTTACCGTCTTTTCTACATCGGCCGGGTTTCAAGGAAGAAGCTGAATGAGATTGCCGAACGGTTGCAGCAGGCCGGAGTGGATGCAACGTGCAGCCTCAACGACAACAAGCGTTTTTATCATGACAACAGACATTGAGCGGTGATTAGGTGATTATTCGCCAACCGCTCCGAGCAATCCGGCACAGGCGTCTTCCAATATATCGAGTACGTATTCAAACCCCTCGGCCCCGCCATAATAAGGGTCGGGCACGTAATCGGCATGGGCAAACTTAGTACAGTATTCCGTCATGCGATGTATCTTTCCGCATGCTTCCACAGAAGGGGCACGCTCTTTCAAATCATCAATATTACGGTCATCCATTCCGATAATCAAATCGAACTCATAGAAATCATCCGTACGTACCGGACGGGAACGGTGCGTCAGGTTGTAACCCCGACGGGCGGCATGGGCACGCATCCTGCTGTCGGGCAGCTCTCCCTGATGATAGGAAAGAATACCTGCCGAGTCGATAACGAACTCATCTTCACGCCCTGCCTCTTCTATCAAATGCCTCATCACCCCTTCCGCCGAAGAAGAACGGCAAATGTTGCCCAGGCAAACAAACAATATCTTTTTCTTCTCTTTCATACTCAAACTCATATTAAACATTCCGTAACCCGCACTACGGCTATCTACATCGGGTCTACATCATAATATACAATCAGCGACTTGAAACGGTCTTCCATTATCATCTCCTTCTGTACCTGCAGCAACAATTCGCGGACACGCGCCATAGGAGCTTTGGTTTCAATCTTCACTACAATTTTGCGGATAAACAGCGTCTGCACACGTGCCACCGGCGGTTTATCCGGCCCTAACACCCGATTGCCGAAGATGGCACGCAGCTTGCCCGCCATAGTCTGCGCCATCAAATCGAGCAGGGCCTCATTGCGGTTCTTCAGATACACATATATGAGGCGGTAATAAGGGGGATAATGAAACATCTGCCGCTCGGCAAGCTGTCCGTCGACCATGCCTTCGTAGTCGTTGGCAATTACCTGAGGGATGATGGGATGCTCAATGCTCTTGGTCTGCAACACTACCCTGCCCCTTTTATTCTTCCGTCCGGCACGCCCTGCCACCTGCGCCATCAACTGGAAAGCACGCTCATAGGCACGAAAATCCGGATAGTTCAGCATCGTATCCGCATTCAGAATGCCTACCACGCTTACGTGGTCAAAGTCCAGCCCTTTGGAAACCATTTGCGTACCGATAAGAATATCCGTCTTTCCCTGTTCAAAATCGGCGATGATACGCTCGTAGGCCGCGCGGGTGCGGGTGGTATCCAGGTCCATACGGGCAACGGTCGCTTCGGGAAACAGGAGTTTGACGTCGTCCTCTATCTTTTCCGTACCGAAACCGCGGTTGCGCAAGTCCGTTCCTTCGCAGGCGGGACAGATGCGGGGCAGTTGATAGGTATATCCGCAATAGTGGCAGGTCAGCTGGTTCAGTCCTTTATGATAGGTCAGGCTGACATCGCAGTTCTTACATTTGGGAACCCACCCGCACGTATGGCATTCTATCATCGGGGCAAACCCCCTGCGGTTCTGAAACAGAATAACCTGTTCTTTCCGTTCCAGTGCCTCGCGGACATATTGCAGCAACAAAGGGGAAAAGGGCCCGTTCATCCGCTTCTTGCGCTGCAACTCCTTGATGTCTACCGGAATAATCTCCGGCAACTGTATCTCCTTGTACCTCTCCTTCAGCTCCACCAGCCCGTACTTTCCGGACATGGCGTTGTGCCAGGTTTCTATGGAAGGCGTCGCCGTTCCCAGCAGGGTCTTGGCGCCATACAGCGCAGCCAGCACAGTGGCGGCATTACGTGCATGGTAGCGGGGGGCGGGGTCCTGTTGCTTATATGTGTTCTCGTGCTCCTCGTCCACGATAACCAGGCCCAGCTTGCGGAAAGGCAGGAACACGGAAGAACGAACTCCCAGAATGATGTCATATCCGCTGTCCGAAAGCTGTTTCTGCCAGATTTCCACCCGTTCGGCATCCGGAAACTTGGAGTGATAGATGCCCAGACGCGAGCCGAACACCCGTTGCAGCCTTTCGGTAATCTGTGTGGTCAGGGCTATTTCCGGCAACAGATACAGCACCTGCTTCCCTTGCCGGATAACTTTTTCTATCAGATGGATGTAAATCTCCGTCTTTCCGCTGGACGTGACTCCATGCAGCAAACAGACATTTTTTGTCCGGAAACTTTCCACAATGCTGTCGTATGCCCGCTGCTGATGCCCGTTCAAAGGATTTAAAGGGAGGGTTGTCCGGGCAGAGGCTGCGTTCAGCCTGCCTATTTCCTGCTGGTATACCTCAAAGACCCCGCGTTCCACCAACCCGTTGAACACGGCAGGCGTAGCGGAAGTCCGCTGCAAAAGTTCCTTCTTGGTGACTTCTTTCGGCGTTGTACCCAAACAGGCGGAAAGTTCGATGTACTTCATCAGCAAGTCCAACTGTTTGGGAGCGCGACGCTGCAGTTCGTCAAAGAAGAAGTGCAGACGGTGTTCGTTGCCTGCCGCTTCCGTCAGGCGTACGCGGGTCTCGGTCTTGGGCTTGTAGGTGCGCTTCAGTTCTTCTTTCACAAAGACCGCCTCTTTATCCAGCAAGGATTTAATTACGGACAGGATATTCCTGATGCCGCTCTCCTTCTCCAGTTTCGTAATGCACTGTTCCGGCTCCGCGGCAAGCAGGTCCAGTATCTTCTGTTCCTTTTCGGGCAGTTGCACATCCGATTCGAAATCAGGGTTATACTCCACGATGGTCTCGCTCTCCAGCTTCAGGCCTGAAGGAAGCGCCGCTTTATAGACATCGCCCCGGGTACAGAGATAATAATCCGCCAGCCAGTCCCAAAACTTGAACTGCTCGGACAGCAGGATGGGATGCGCATCCAGCAGGGCACTCACTTCCTTTACCTCGTACCCGGCCGGTGCGGAATAGTGTATGTTCTGCACAATAGCCGTATAGTATTTCTTCCGTCCGAAAGGAACGACCACCCGGCAGCCAATCTGTACACTCTCCGCCATATCCTCCGGCAGCGAGTATGTAAAGCAGGCATGCAGGGGAAGGGGCAATATGACATCTACGAACTTTTCCATTGCAACGGCAAAGATAACGTAAAAAAACGGCGTTGCCAATCAAAATCGACAACGCCATACAGAGATAATCCCGTTATATCTTTAGAACAGGTAAGCAGCGGAAATCTGCCAGGTCTTATTCTTTGTTCCGATAGCCTCACTGGCATCCTTCCAGGTGAACGAGTCACCGCAAGGAATCGTATAGTTGAAACCTATCTGCAAATGCCGAACCAGTTTCACACCGGCTCCCACATTGATACCCACCTGCGCTTTCTTGCTTTCCAACTTTCTTCCATCTTCAAAATTCTTATCACCCTTGAAGTTGAAGAAGAAGTCCGGACCGGCCGCTACATAAATACCCAGCATACTGCCCAGACCGATGGAATATTTCAGATTGACAGGTATGTCCAGCCCCGATTGCTTCATATCAAGGCCTTCCATCTTATCGCCTTTCTGAGAATACAGCAACGCACCGTCCACTCCCAGTCCTATAACGGGAATCGTTATTTCCGCCATAGGTCCGAAAAAGAATCCGGTAGAGTTGTCTTTCATTCCTTCGAACTTGAGTTTCGACAAGTTCACACCGCCTTTCACACCAAACTTAATCAACTGAGCTTGGGCAGGCATAGCCAATGCCATGCAGCATACAGCTATCATAAAAACACTAAAGAACTTTTTCATAATTCAATACGTTTAAATTTCGCGGACAAATATATGCAAATTATCCCTTAAAAAAACAACAAGCATTCCGAATTGTTCAAAATTAAAACAAGAGTTCCGGTGCGCCACCGGTGGGAGATCGTCCCAATCTCCAGCCCGAAGCATTCCGTATGCCGGTGTTTTTCCACGACATCCCTTATGTATAAAGGAGAAATACCCTATGCAAAAACCTGCTATGCCACATTGTTTTCCTCGTCCTGCAACTGCGGGCTGTACGGCCCGCATATGGAAACCGTACGGCCCGCAACCGGCAACCGGAGAGCCCGCAGTTGGAAAACGAGGTTTTACATCCGGCTTTCCTACATTATACATGCTGTAAAACGACAAAACCAACGGGCAACGGTGCCATTAAACCGCAGAGTTTGGAACGCTCCGCCCTTGAAAAACAGAGGTTTTTAACCGCCGTTAACAAATTTCGCTTCACATAGGTTTTGCTTCTGTGTATAAGCCTGTTACAAGAAAAAAGAAGGATAAAAGTGACGACCGGAAGTGACGACAAACAATTGGTCAACACTCTCGTCACCGTTGTCAACACCCTCTCCATCTCCCTTCTGCAAAGGGATAGAACGCTACCGGTGACGAGTGACGAGAAAAAACGTGTTTTCTTTTTAGGAGATTAAAAATGCAAGATAGGCATCGGAAAGCATAGATTGACTACCTTTGCAAAACATTATTCAAAAAAAACACATTTCTTTATTACGGAGTATGATAGAAATCAGGAAAACAGATATTGCAGAACTCGGCATCCTTATGGAGCTCTTTGAACAGGGAAAACGCATCATGCGCAAAAGCGGAAACTTGAAGCAGTGGACCGGCGGCTATCCCGATGAAGAACTTGTAAAGAAGGACATCGAGAACGGAAACAGCTACGTATGCCTCGATGAAGAACGGAACATAGTAGGGACTTTCACTTTCATACAAGGGAACGACCCTACTTACGCCCGAATTTACGAAGGAGCCTGGAGTGACGATACGCGTCCCTACGGCGTCATCCACCGCCTGGCAAGCACGGAGCAAAGCAAAGGGGTGGCATCCGCCTGCCTGCAATGGTGCTACCGCCAGATTCCCAACCTACGGGCAGACACGCACCGCGACAACCATATCCTGCAACACATCCTCAAAAAGCACGGCTTCCAATATTGCGGCATCATATACCTGCAGAATGGAGACGAACGGCTGGCTTTCCAGAAGCTGTAGCAACGGCACACGCACCAAACTCATACGGGCCGGCTGCCGCCATACTTCTTCTTCAACTCCTCCACGGTTGTTCCGGTGAAATACTCTTCCACGAAATCCCAACGCTGGTCGTCGGTCAGAGTATCCGTACCGAAGAAAAAGGAGAACAGCTCAATCTGCTCCTCGAAGATACGTTCGTTCGTGTCCAGTATAAGATTATGATATTCGTCGGAATCCGCCAACTGTTGCAGAAGTTCCGGGTTATCGAACCGTACATGCACGCAAGGCGTACCGCCTCCCTCGACGCTGAACGACAGGCAATCGAGCATGGAAAGAAGGTTGAGCAACATATTCAAATCGGAGAACGGAGTGCAATAGAACTGCAAGCGGTCGCCCCTGTTGCCTGCGATACGCTGGGCGAACAGCTTCTGATAACGGGACAGAAGCAGGTCGAAACCTTTGGTGACGGTAAACGAGAGTTCGTTCGAGTCTTTCTTCTTGACGCTGCTGATGTAACTTACGCTGCGCCCCTCCTCGGTGCGGCTTTCCAGCAACGAACCGATGAAACGTTTGGCCGACGGCACATCCATGCCGTGCTCGGCAAACACCGCACGCAACTCCTCTTCATCGAAACGGCCTTTCGACTTCAGCAAAGCTGTTTTCAGCATCGATACCAGGCTCTTGAACAAAGCATCCATGCGCTGGCGGATAACCGTTGCATCCTCTTTCAGCAACACCTCGTGCTTGCCCACCGAAACAGCACGTGAACCTTCCCACAACATGCCGCTGTTCAGTTTCTGCTTGAACTCCCTGTATCCCAACTCCGGAAAACGCTCTTCCCAAAGAGTGTCCAAACGGGCACGGTAGACTCCCTCTTCACCGTCCACCCCGGTAAGGTAGGCATGGAATTCGCGCGCAAAGGCATCGCCCGTCTTGTCCTGGATGTAACCCTCTGTCAACAGATTTTGCGGACTCACCTCCAGCAGACGTGTGCCGTAGCGTTGCTCCAAATCATCCTCCAGCCACAGCAGGGCCGTTTTGATAAGCTGCCCCAGCTCGGCCTCGTACTCCAGCTTATTCTTGGTACGCGGCAGCTTCACCACGAACTCAAAGTCGGATAGGGAAACAAGTATCTCTTCCTTCTTCCCTTTCATCCGATATACCTCCATGAGTTTCTTCAGGATAAGTTCCAGTTGGTCCTGCCCGATGTTGCCGGTCTGGTGCAGACGCTTCATGTAATAAAAGTCGCGTTCGTGATAATCGGTGGCGGCAATACCCTGCACATCCGCATCACGGGCGGCACGGCCTATTTCCTGAATGTAATCGACAAACGTGCTGGAAGGCGCCACGTGGTAAACACGGTCGATGTCGCTGATGTCCACTCCCATGCCGAAAGCTTTTGTAGCAACAATCATCCGCTTCGTGCCCTCTTTAAAGTCCCTGACGATGGCAGCCTTCTGCGCCTTGTCCTTCTTGCCGTAGTAGGAGGCCACCAGACGCCAGTCGGCAGGAGCCACCCAGGTCTTGATACGCATATCTATGCCACCGGCAAAAGGATAGTAAAGCAGTGCCTTATGCCCGTCGAGAAACTCTTCCACACGCCCGGATATGACGCGTTGCTTGCCTTTGTCATAAGTTTCTCCCTCTTCCAACGTGAGCCGGCGGATGTCAAAACCGATGTTCTTGCGCCTGACCGTACCTACATAAAGTATGCAAGGCTCCATTTGCAGGGAGCGGATGGTATCAAATACCATATCGTTGCCGCCTTTGGGGTTCCACACGGCAGTGGCGGTCAGGGCAAACAGGGGGAACGAATAACCGAGGTTCTGCTTCAATGCGCCCAAATAACGCCCCAGAAACCAATAGTCCACGCGGAACTCTTTGCCCCAGGTGGTTACCGTATGCGCCTCATCGACAACAACCATACCGATGCGGCGGTTGCCGATAAAATGTCTGATGTCGTAGGAGAGCAATAGCTCCGGCGAAAGATAGAACAAGTCGATTTCCCCCTCACGCACCGCCCGGTACACTTCCATCTTCTGCTCCGGCGAAAGGTCGGAAGACGCATATGCCACACGTTCATACCCTACGTCCTGCAAGCCTTCCACCTGGTCCACTATCAGCGCTTTCAAAGGAGAGACAACGATAGTTAGCAGGTTATATTCTTTCCCCAGATAGATGGCGGGAAGTTGGAATAAGAGAGACTTTCCCGCACCGGTCGGAGCAGTCAGCAGGATATTGTCGGGCTGTTCGCCGCCTTTGTACGCCTTTTCCGCTTCCCGGATTACATTTTCAACCAGTTGTCCCTGAGAGATACAGAGAGTATCCCTGTTTTTAAACAAATCATCGTAAATTTCGAGATTGCGGAACCCGTCGTAACCATAGGTCTCTTTCAGCAGTTCCGTTACACTTTGCCGGCACTCCCCGGGCAAGTGGCGTTCTTTCAATACGGGCAAGCGGTGTGCCTCTCCTGTTTGTGTCATCATTAATATAATGGGGGATTAAAAAGAAAAAAAGATAGTATCCCGGCCATAGTAAAGGCCTTCGTACTACCTCTTTCTATAATTTGTATATCCGTAAGCCGACGGATGAAATTCAATCAAAGCGCATCAATACTCCTCTTCGTTGAAGAAGAAATCTTCTTTGCTGGGATAATCAGGCCAAATATCTTCAATACTTTCATAAATCTCGCCTTCATCTTCCATTTCCTGCAGGTTCTCAATAACCTCAAGCGGAGCACCCGAACGCATGGCATAATCAATCAATTCGTCCTTAGTTGCCGGCCAAGGGGCATCTTCCAATTTAGATGCCAATTCCAATGTCCAATACATAGTTTCTAAGTATTAAAATTGTGAGTAGTAATTCCTTTCTTTATTTTTCGGCAAAAGTATAACAAAATATTTCACTTGCAACTATTATTCCAAAATATTTCTTCTTTTTTCTCGTCTTGGTTCATTTTACGCGAAAGAACGAACAAATAGTCAGATAGACGGTTTACATAGGCCAACAGCTCGGAAGAGATGTCCGTCTGTTCCGCCAAAGCAAGAATGCGACGTTCGGTACGGCGGCAAACGGTACGGCAGATATGACAAACGGCAGCTCCGCGACTCCCGCCCGGAAGAATAAAAGCTGAGAGAGGGGGAAGCTTGTCGTCCAGCCGGTCTATCTCGCGCTCTATCGCCTCCACCTGTTCCGGGGTGATGATACTCGCCTCCTTCAGCCGTGTCTTTTCACGATCCGTAGCAAGGTAAGAACCTATTGCAAACAATCTGTCCTGGACTTGCTGCAGGAACTGCCTGTCGGGCTCATCGGAAAGGAAAGTAATCAGAAACCCCAGATTGGAATTCAGTTCGTCCACCGTACCGTAGGCTTCGAGGCGGATGTGGGTTTTAGGAACACGCGTGCCTCCTACAAGGGAAGTGGTTCCTTTATCTCCGGTCTTTGTATATACAAGGCTTTTCTTCATAATGGTCTTTTTTCCTTTGAAACGCCTAAAGGTAATCAAAAGTTGATAATATAGTCTTGTTTTATCCTGGTTTTATCAAAGAAAATAATGCCGAGATCGTAAAGGTCGAAAGTGATGCCTGCCTTTTCGTGCCGACTGATACGCTTCCAAACGGCACGCATCCGGGAAGTATAACGGATACCTTCGATTACAAAGACGGACGTTTGCGCAGTGCGGTCGGCACAGATACGGAACACCTCTTCCACAAACTCCGGACGGCGGTAATCGTGCAGGTATAAAAAGTCGACAGACGCGCCACTCTCCAGAAACAGGTCGGACAGGTCGGCGGCAGCAGTGTAGTCCGCCCCCTCCTTCGCAGCTTTCAGATATAAGGAAGAGGCAGCCTGTATGCCTGCATCCACAATCGTAGCCGGCTGTGCATAATTTACCAGCCGGAACAGAAGCCGTTTCACCTTTAAGGACTCGTACCCCCATGCCCGGTCTTTCTGCGGCGTAAGCCTCTTCTGCTCGGAAGCCAGCTCCTTATACTTATAATAAGGAGTAGTTTCATAGATAACGTGCGTTATCAGGTTGAAGGCGAAAGGCGAGTGCACCCCGTAACCGCAACGGTGGCGGAATCGGTACAGCCAGATAAAAGGGCGCTTTAGCGCAAGTAACATACGGTTCATCACAAGTTAATTCTTTATTGTGTTGCAAAAATACGGAAAAACCGGAATTCCAACTGACAATCATTCTTAAAAACGGTAATGTGAAGAGCTTCAGGCAAGTATTGAGCTGCCCGCTCAATGCCAATGCCGAGCTGACATTAACGTTAAGTCCGGATGATATTTTCTCTGAAGAATCTTCCGGCGACTTTACCGTCGATGACTGGAACGAGAAAAACGAGAATATTGATATGCCGATAATAGAGTAGCCGAATGACATAAAGAGTCTTTCCGTACCGAACAGAGCCGCCGGTGTTACCATGAAATAACCTTTTGCCGTTCCGTTTCTTAACAACAATCCTATTCTATATATTCATTCTATGACAAGCTCTCGAACTTTTTTCTGTGCTCCATGATTGACTGCATATTATTTTGCGCCCATTCGGTTAACGATATAATGATAGGGACAAGGCTTTTTCCTGTTGCTGTCAACTCATACTCCACTCTTATCGGAACTTCCGGAAAAACGGTTCGTTTTACCAGTCCGTCAGCTTCCAATATCTGTAGCGTATTAGACAACACTTTGGTTGATATATCAGGAATTTGCCTCGCCAATTGATTGAAACGGGTTGAACCATTCTCATCCAGAATGACAACAACTAACAATGCCCACTTATTACCAAAACGTGCAACGACATTCCGAATAGGGCAAATCTCAATGATAGATTTTTTTTTCTTCTTTTTTCGTCATGACAATCTATTGTTTTTCTGCATAAGTAACCTCCGGGTAACTTTGATACATATTTGTAACTTCTTGTATTGCAAATAATTGATTCATATATTTACAGTATCAAAAAGAAAGTAATCATCCAATGCAAAGTTAGTTAATTTACGATACGTAATCAATAGAAGTAAGTATAAACATCAAAATTAAAAGCTATGAAACAGATTGAAAAAACAGCATCAGCGGCAAACTTCACTGCTATCAACTTGGGCAAGTTAAATGAATTAGGAGATTACCTGTTGGAACTTGCTCCTGAAATAAAAATTCCGGGAAAAGTATTTGGCGGGGCTGCACTTCAAGCCACAGGAAGCGAATTTTCATTCCAGTTATTCCAACCGGGAACAGAAACCGATTTTCTTCACACTCACAAAACACATGAAGAACTTTATTTCTTCCTTAGTGGAAACGGAGAATTTCAAGTAGACGGCCAAGTATTCCCTGTTTCGGAAGGAAGTGTGGTACGTGTAGCCCCTAAAGGTAAAAGGTCTGTCCGGAACAACGGCATAATCCCCCTTATTATGCATTGCATTCAATATAAGGCTGCAACATTCACACAAGAAGATACAACAGACGGAACTATATTAAACGAAATGGTAAGATGGTAACATTATGAAACAGGACTTGAAGAGGAATACTGAATCTGCTTAAAGAACAAGGATATACGATAGAGCCTGTTGAATAGAGAACTAAACCATACAAACGTTAATATCCAGATAAATTATTCTGAGAAATATTGTTGTTTCTCAGAATAATTTATCTGTAAAAATTTACCGAAGCTAATATAAAGGCAAGCCCTCATACCTCTAAAACATAAAACCAACCCCTTTCTTCTGCGAAGCTTTAAAACTTTCAATCTCCAAAGAAAGTGATTTCTTCAACTGTCCTGCCATAAAGTCCAAGAAAGGCTGGTTGGTTTCTTCATCCTGACACTGGCGCAGGGAAAGAATATATTCTTCTCTATCTTCTTTAAATATTTTGGTTGGGAAAAGGTGATAGCAAAATTGGAGGTAGTTCATCAGCAAGCGAGCTGTTCTGCCGTTGCCATCCACCCACGGATGTATGGTTACTAAATTAAGGTGGGCATTAAAACTCAATTCATATTGTTCCCGAAATATTCCCACTTTCTTTTGTTTCTCTTTAAGAATCGCACAAAGTTCATCCACCTTAGCAGGAACTTTCAAATAGTTCATATAAGAATATCCGCCAACGCCAGCCGTAACACCACATAGACGGAACTCTCCTTTAGAAGAATCAAAAGAACCGCCCATCACACTGTGAACGCTGCCAGTAGTACGCATCAGCATTGCATTCAACCTTTTCAGAAAAGCAGGAGTTATCGGTGCAAGGCTCTCTGATTCTGCTTTGGCAAGTTCATACGCTTGCTTCAAATCTTCATTCATCAGATGATGCACAAGCGGTTTCCCTTTCGCTGTTACTCCCTCGTCAAAGAGAAGCTGCGTATCAAGCTCGGTCAACGTTGAGCCTTCTATGGCTGTGGAATGGGTAATGAGAGAATAAAGGTAGTACTTATCATAGTCCACCGATTCACTGATACCAAGTTTTTGAAACTTCTGATACAACTGTTCTATCTCTTGCCAAACACCTTGTTCCATTACTTTTATTTAATAGGCTTTATTTCTTTTCAAAGGTAACTTATTTACTACGTTCAACCAAAGATAATAATGACTTACTGCTATATTTTTTGAAACCCAAAACGAAAATGTTTCAGCTATGTCTCAGTAGAAAAAAGGAAAAACCCTTGCAAACTTTTGATTTGCAATGGTTTATCTTTCTCTTTTCGTACCCAGACCCGGTACAAGCCATAGAAATCATAAGAAAACAAAAGAATTTATTTTCCTTATTATCAGCTATTTGCATATTTCCTATTTTCTCCATTTTTGCCCTATTTTGCCCGTTTTCTGTTATTCAGTACACTTTTAGTACACTTTGAAATCTCATTTTCTTTTGTACCTTTGCAATATCGGAAAACAAAAGAAAATCAACTATTTAGTGTAATTACCCGGTTACGGTACCTAAATCGGGATAAAACCTCTAAACAATGGCAAAGTTAGAAAATAAAACGAAAGAGAACCCCAAGTTGGAGCAAAATAAGCTCTCGGACGGTAGAATAAGCCTTTACTTAGAGTATTATTTAGGTAGAGAGGAAAAGCCCGTATTGGATGAAAACGGTAATCAGGTGTATTACGATAGTGGGAAAATGCAAGGCAAGCCCAAGTTTGCAGTAAAGCATAACAGGCGAAAAGAAAACCTTAGCCTGTATCTGATAGACAAACCCCGTACTCCTGCGGAACGACAACAGAACAAGGAAACTTTGGAACTCGCCATGCGCATACGTGCAGAGCGTGAACAGGAATTTAAAGAAAGCATGTTGGGTTACCGCTTAAAGAAAGACAGGGCTGTTAATTTCTTGGACTACTTTCAAGCCTATATCAACAGCTATACCAAGAAAGATATTCGCATGGTGCAAATTGCGCTTAGCCGCTTCAAAGACTTCTTGAAAGAGAAATACCCCATGAATGAATGTAGCATTAAACCGGAACTCATCACCAAAGAAATGATGGAACTGTTTGTAGCTTATCTGCAATCCCGAAGCGTTGGCGAAGGTGCTAAAAGCATATACCAGCGTTTCAAGAAAGTCATTCGCTATGCGATAGAGCATGATGTAATGCTGAAAGACCCTTGTAAAGATGTTACCTGCAAAGTAGATAGTCAGATGCTTCGGAAAGATGTGCTTTCGCCCGAAGAAATACAAAAGCTGATGGCGTGTCATTATGACAACGAAAACCCCACAATCAGACGAGCGTTTATCTTTTGTCTGTATTGCGGTCTGTGCTTCTGTGATGTAAAAGACCTTACCTATAGGAATGTGGATTACGCAAATCGGTTATTGAAGTTTGAACAAAGTAAAACAAAGGGACATTCTGCCAGCAGTGGTGTGGTTATTCCTTTAAATGACGGTCTATTGTCTATCATTGGTGAAGCTCCAGCAGATAAAAACTGTTTGATATTCGATTTGCCTACATACGAAAGCTGCTGCAAATCGGTCAAGCGTTGGGTAAAGAGAGCCGGAATAGACAAACATATAAGCTGGCATTGCGCCCGCCATTCTTTTGCCGTGAATATTCTGAACAATGGGGCAAATATCAAGACCGTAGCCAGCCTTTTAGGACATAGCGGATTGAAGCATACAGAGAAGTACACCCGTGCGGTAGATAAATTGAAAGAGGAAGCAATAAACAGCTTACCTGAACTAAAGTTTTAACCACAAAAGACTTATCTTTGTAACTATGGACTTTGAAGCATTAGTAAAACATATCAGTACGATACAGAACACGTTGCAGGCACAAGCCGCACACGCTGTAAACCTTGCACTTACTTCCCGTAACTGGCTTATGGGGTGCTATATCGTAGAGTTTGAGCAGAACGGAGAAGACCGTGCCGCATACGGTGAACAACTGTTGAAAAAGCTGGAACAACGGCTGAAAACAAAAGGTCTGAATGAACGTAGATTCCGTGAATTTAGGCGGCTGTACCTTGTTTATCCACAACTGAAAGAACAAGTATTACACTACATCATGGCAGGAAATGAAATTCGGCACACGCTGTCCGCCGAATTCACGGAACCAATTCGGCACTCAGTGTGTGCCGAATTACAAACATCAGAAATACAATATAATAAGTGGAGTATTCCTGCTGAAAGGTTGTTCAATAAATTACCTTATTCTCACTTAAAGTTCATCTCCAAAATCGAAAATCCGACAAAGCGTGCTTTCTATGAAATGGAAGCAATACGTGGCTGTTGGTCTGCAAGAGAACTGGAACGGCAAATATCATCTTTGTATTATGAACGTAGCGGACTCTCCAAAAACAAAGAAGCCCTCTCCGCTTTAGTCCAGCAACAAGCAACCCTATTACAACCTAAAGATGTTATCAACACCCCTGTTACTTTAGAGTTCTTAGGATTGAATGAACGAGCCTTAGTAACAGAAAACGACTTAGAGCAATCCATTCTTGACAACCTACAACACTTCCTGCTGGAAATGGGGCATGGATTCTGCTTTGAAGCCCGACAAAAACGTATTTTGATAGACGAAGATTATTTCTTTGCCGACCTTGTGTTCTATCACCGCATCTTGAAGTGCCACGTTATTGTGGAATTGAAGATAGACAAGTTCCGCCATGAGTATGCTTCACAACTCAATATGTATCTAAACTATTTCAAGGCGGAAGTGATGCAGCCGGATGATAATCCGCCTATCGGAATTCTGCTTTGCACAGAAAAGGGAGATACATTGGTTAAGTATGCCACTGCCGGATTAGACCCGAATATCTTCGTACAGAAGTACATGATAGAACTTCCAAGCGAGGAAGAAATAAAGGAGTTCATTGCTTCCTCAAATTACTAACCTATCATAAAAGTAATGCTGGCGAAAAGAAGAAAACTATTTTTTTTCGCCAGCCACATATAATTTGCTCTCAACAAGAATAAGTTTAGTCCGTTTTGGATGTATAGACAAAAGGATAAACTAAACTACATACTGCACAACAAGTCTAATTACAATTTTCCTCAAATTTTAATTGATTAATCAATCAAATTTTCCGTCAATTGACACGATAATTTTACTTGGTTGAGTTCAGATAATTGATGCAGTTCTTTTCAATCTTGTCCAAGATATGAAGAAATGTATCTTGTTCTTCTTGTGATATACCTTTTAATGAGATGTTTAGAGATAGCATTTGACATTTATTTATATGCGGCATAATTGTTTTGACCTTATCGGTGCAGTATAAAAGAACACTCCGTCCATCTTTATGATTTTTCCGCTTGATAATATATCCGTTTTTGGATAATTTTTCAACTATTCTCGTAACATTGGCAAAGTCTTTTTGCGACTGTGTGACTAAACCACCAATAGTCTGACCATCGTTTTCCCATAAATAGACTAAGATAACCCACTGTTCCGGTGTTATGTCCAGCCCCTCTTCTGATATGATTTGATATATTTGACGTTTGATTATACCCGAAAGTTTGGCTATTTTATGATTTACCATTTTATCTATATCCATATTATTTAGTTTGTTAAAAGCTGAAAAACATATTTGTCATAGCAAATAAATAACTATATTTGTCATGACAAATATAGAAATAATGTAATGAGTAACCAAATGGAAGTAAGTGTTTTTATAGAAAATATCCAAAAGGCTTTCGGAGAAAAGGTACAATTACCCTTTGCTTTTTGGTATTCTGATAAACAGATTAATGATGATTTGAAAAAAATCAACGGTTGTTTTTTTAAGGAGTTTGAAAAGTTGATTGGTGGTGAACCAATCTCTTTGAGTGCCGATAGAATCGGGTGTATGGGTGGTAAATTCTATACTGGTTTTTCGACCATGAATGAAAAGATGCCTATGTTTGTTTCAAGCAAAGAAAAATATAAGAAATCTTCAGAATTGGTTCTTGATTTCGTAGAAAAGGCAAATGTGCAGATGACGACAAGGCAGTATTTGAATATTTCACCCATTACTGAACTTGAAAACTTTAATAATGTAGTGGGGATTTTCTTTTTGGCTACCCCTGATATGCTTTCAGGACTTGCTTCATGGACATTTTACGATAACAATTCGGATGATGCAATTACTGCAAAATTTGGTTCGGGATGTTCTTCTATTTTTTCAGAAGCAGCATTGGAAAACAGCAAAAATGGGAAACGTACATTTATTGGACTGTTTGACCCCTCCGTGCGTCGCTATATCCATGAGAATATATTAAGTTTTACTATACCAATGTCACGCTTTCGGGAGATGTATTATACGATACAAGATAGCTGCTTGTCGAATACACCTGCATGGGGAAAAATTAGAGAACGCATTTGTCGGGAGTGAAGTGTATTACAAAGCATCCGATGTCCAAAAGTTCATTAAGAAAAGATTCAGCGTAACCACATTGCGAAAGTTTGAAACAAAGCACTGCACGAAGAAGAAATGAATTTGAAAAGCCGGGGCGATGAACATAGTTCACAACTCCGGCTTTGCTTCACTTATGGCTTACCCAACTTATCAGCTTCCTTTCTCAACTGTTCGGCTTGTTCATTAAGTAACCTTGCACGCTCCAATGCTTCCGCCTGTTTCTTGCTGCGATATTCAAAATCTATCACAGAATCGGTCAAAATTTGGATGAAATCGTTATCCCTTTGCCAATTGAATTTGGTTTCCAGCATATCAAGAACTTCTCCGTTTGCCCAACCCTGCATCAGCAAATAACGGTATTTCATATCATTGTCCTGTAACTGCTGCATCCGTGCTTAAATATAAAATCCCTCAGATTGTTACGTTGACCCAAAATCCGCTGACCCGAAAATGTGGGGAAAATTCAAGCAAAAGAAAAAGCTAAGTATTGAATTATCAAATACTTAGCTTTCTTTCTTGTACCCAGACCCGCATTTGAAATATATAAATTGGGAACAATCCTATTAAATAGAAAATCAAAGAAAAATAAAGCATTATACACTAATATTCAATATATTACAAACACACACTTAGTTAATCCTATTTAATCGGATTGAAATAAATTCGGGATGATTGGGAACAATTTGGGAACAATTTATATATTTGTACCGTTACTAAAAATCCCGATTATGAAAGCAACAGCCTTTATCCGAAAATCCGCAAGTAAAAACGACACCAATAGTGTAGCTACAATCTATTTCCGATTAAGAGATGGTAAAAAGGACATTAAAGCTGCCAGTGAGCTGACAATTAACCCAAATCACTGGAGTAGCGAGAAGCAAGGGTATAAAGACAGAGTAGCCCTTGTTCATGAAGAAAAGAAACTGGCACTGAACAACGAAGTACAGAACATCATCAACCTGATAAGTCAAGAGTACACACCGGAAGCTGACAGCGAATGGCTAAGCACACTCATAGACAAATATCATCATCCAAACAGATATAAAACAGAAGAAGAGATTGCAGCGGAAACCAAACCCACCTTGCTGGATTTGTTTGCCGAATTTCTTGTCAAGCATAAATTATCAGAAGTTCGCATCAAGAACTTTCGAGTAGTACAACGTGCGTTAGCACGTTATGAACTATATGTAAAGGCAACGAAGAGAGGACAAAAGGGCTTTATCCTTGACGTGGATTTGGTAACACCTGACACGCTTCGGGATATGTGGGATTTCTTTCAGAACGAATACCAGTACTATGAACTTTACCCGAGCATTTATGAAGCCATTCCCGAAAAGAGGACACCACAGCCCAGAAGCAAGAACACGCTGATAGACTGTTTTTCAAGAATACGTACATTCTTCCTGTGGTGCTTCGATAACAAGCGTACCACAAACAGACCTTTCGACAAATTCCCGATAGAAGAATGTACATACGGTACACCTTATTATATAACACTTGAAGAGAGAGATAGAATTTTCAATGCCGACCTTTCAGCTACCCCACAACTGGCAATACAGAGAGATATATTCATATTTCAGACACTGATAGGATGCAGAGTGAGCGACTTGTACCGAATGACCAAACTAAATGTGGTCAATGAAGCCATAGAGTATATTCCCAAGAAAACCAAAGAGGGGAATCCGGTTACGGTACGTGTTCCACTTAACGACAAAGCGAAAGAAATCCTTGAACGCTACAAAGAATATGAGGGGAAACTGTTGCCATTCATATCCGAACAAAAGTACAATGACGCCATAAAAAAGATATTCAAGTTGGCTGGAGTTGACCGCATCGTAACAATCTTAGATCCGTTGACGCACAACGAAATCAAACGACCAATTTATGAAGTGGCAAGTAGCCATCTGGCAAGACGTACATTTATCGGCAATATCTATAAAAAAGTGAAAGACCCGAACCTCGTTTCCGCACTGTCGGGACACAAGGAGGGAAGTAAAGCTTTCAGACGATACAGGGATATTGACGAAGAAATGAAGAAAGACCTTGTAAAACTATTAGATTGATACTTGTATGGGACAACAAGAATATGATAATTTCAAAAGACTGATAAAGGAATGGCTCGACAGCCATCCGGATGAATATGCCGATTTCGTAGAAGAAATGAACGACAAGAAGTTCAAAGGATTCTTCAATATTTTCAATACGGCTGTAAGGCTTGTTCCGAAATATAAAGAAGCAGCACGCAAGAGAATAGGTGATGATAGAAACCCTGATTTCGAGGAACTGGAAAATGTTCTTTTACAATCAGACCTTGCTGAGAAGATAGTAAATGAGTTTCATACCCCGAACAAGAGAAGCATTGTTCCTGCCATGCTTGCATGGCTCTATTACGGACGAAGCTATGAGTGCATGGTGGAACAGGGTGAGGAACTGACCAAAAGAAAGGATATTCCCACCTTATACAAATGGCTTGTTTCCGGCATGGTCAAATTCATTATCAGAAAAAGCATCGCCAATGGCATGAGAACCAAAGAGGATTGGCAAGTGTTCAGGAAGCAACAGAAAGCCATTGAGGAAAACTCTCTTGTGGAATGGGCAATAGAAGAAGATGAAGACATGGACGAGGAAGAAACAGATATGTTGCAGGAAGAACAGCCAAAGACCGCAGGACGCAAAGCCGACACACGCACGTTGCCAGAACTTCTGATAGAAAGGCATGACATACTGATTGAAAGAATTGGCACACGATTGAAAACCCATGCTACGGAAACAGATATAGCACGGCTGTTTATCGCACTGGTGGAATACCGCTTCATGCGGAAGTGTCCCATCAAGACTTTCAGAAATGCACTGCACGAGCAGTTCAAGGAACAAGAAATCGTCCACGAAAGAGGCATCCAGAAAGCATACAGAAATCTCACTTCTCCGTTTGGAAACAGCAAGAAACTGGTAAAAGACATTGGTGAAGACCATGAAGCCATCGAGGAATTGAAAGCCTATCTATCCAATTGAAGTTCGTTTAATTCGCTTTTCGTTTTTACGAATTTAACGAATTGAATATCATTGCTTTACGATTGATTTTCATTATATATTTGCGCCACTATCCTAATCGGGGTAGTGGCTTTTCGTTTATAATACTGCCGAAACGGGAAGTCTTACAACCGGCAGTTTCAAGAAGCCTATGACAGACATATTGGCAATTATCCAAAACGGAAACGGCAACATCAAGTTGGAAGTAACAGGAGAAGATTTGCTATTATTCTCCAACCAGTTAATCAGCCGTGCGAAGCATGAACTTTCTACCGCCATTGCGGAAGCAAGAAAGGAGAAGTATCTAACCAAAGAGGAAGTGAAAAAGATGTGTGGTGTTTGTGATACCACACTCTGGCACTGGTCTAAGAAAAACTATCTGAAGCCTGTAAAGGTTGGGAACAAGGTCAGATACCGACAATCCGACATTCAGAGAATCTTAGGTGAACACAACCCTTTAATCTAAGCCTATGAAGGAGGAAGAATATATGCGCGTAGGAACAACTTTGTACAAGGTGGTCAATCAGCCATGCGCCAATGGCGGTTATGAAAAGAAACGTGTCGTATGGAACAACAGCACATTACGGCAGGACTATGGAAAGAACTATCTTGCCACCGTCCCCAAGTATGACGGCTTTTGCACCGTTCCCAATCATCTGAACTACCAAAAGGAGATTGAGGGGTTTCTGAACCTTTACGAGCCGATAGAGCATAAACCGCAGCAGGGGGACTTCTCCCACATCCAATCCTTGATGCGGCACATCTTCGGAGAGCAATACGAGCTGGGCATGGATTATATGCAACTGCTGTATCTACAGCCGACACAGAAGTTGCCCATTGTCCTGCTCGTTTCAGAAGAACGCAACACTGGCAAAAGCACGTTCTTGAACTTCCTGAAAGCCGTGTTTGAGAACAACGTGACTTTCAACACCAACGAAGATTTCCGCAGCCAGTTCAATTCCGACTGGGCAGGAAAGCTGCTAATCGTTGTGGACGAAGTTTTGCTCAACCGCAGGGAAGACAGCGAACGGTTGAAAAACCTGAGCACCACTTTCACCTACAAGGTGGAAGCCAAAGGCAAAGACCGAACGGAGATTGCTTTCTTTGCCAAGTTCGTGCTATGTTCCAACAACGAATATCTGCCAATACTCATAGACGCAGGAGAAACACGCTACTGGGTGCGGAAGATAATGCCGTTACAGAGTGATGATACCAACTTTCTGCAAAAGCTAAAAGCGGAAATACCTGCATTTCTTTATTTCCTGACCCAAAGGGAACTATCCACGACACAGGAAAGCCGTATGTGGTTCAACCCAAGACTGACACATACCGCAGCCTTGCAGAAAATAATCCGAAGCAACCGCAACCGACTGGAAATAGAAATGACCGAGTTGTTGCTTGACATCATGTCGAACATGAACGTGGAAAGCGTATCATTCTGCCTGAACGACCTTGTAACCTTGCTACTCTATTCACAGGTCAAGGTTGAAAAGTATCAAGTGAGGAAAGTTGTGCAGGAAGTATGGAAACTTACTTCCGCACACAATTCGTTATCCTACACCGCTTATGAGTTCGCACCCCATCGTGAGTGCCACTATGAGCCGAAAAGGAAAACTGGTCGGTTTTATACGGTAACGAAAGAACAACTGACCGCTATCTAATTATTTTGATGAAATGATGAATAAGGGAAGTAATATATTGCCTTACAGATAGATATGTATTCATCAAACACTCATCAACAACGATTGCTGATGAAAAAAGAAAACATCATTTCTCTTTTGGCAAGCAATCTAATGAGAAAAAGATGAGCCGATATAACGCTGTTTAACAGTGTGTTAAATTCCCAATTCATCAAATCATCATTTTTTCATTCACCAACAAATCCGCAAGAAAATGACAATAGAAGAAGCTAAAAGCATACGAATAGCCGACTATCTATACAGCTTAGGTTATTCACCAGTAAAACAACAAGGTATCAACCTTTGGTACAAATCTCCGTTTAGGGAAGAGAGTGAAGCATCGTTCAAAGTGAATACCGAACGTGAACAATGGTATGACTTCGGTTTGGGAAAGGGCGGAAACATCATTGCACTGGCTGCACATCTGTACGCTACCGACCATATACCTTACATCTTGAAACGGATAGCAGAGCAGACACCGCACGTGCGCCCGGTATCTTTCTCTTTTGGCAAGCAAAGCTCTTCTGAGCCAAGCTTCCAACAGTTGGAGATTGTTCCGCTGTCATCTCCTGCCCTGCTTGCCTACTTACAAAGCAGAAGAATTAACATAGAACTGGCGAAAAGAGAATGTAGTGAAGCCCGTTTCACCCACAACGGCAAGCGGTACTTTGCCATCGCCTTTCTCAATGCTTCGGGTGGGTTTGAGGTTCGTAACCGCTATTTCAAGGGCTGCATCGCTCCAAAGGAAATCTCCCACATCAGACAGTCTGGGAAAGCGAGGAATACCTGTTATGTGTTCGAGGGATTTATGGACTACCTCTCCTTTCTGACATTGAGACAGGAGAGCTGCCCAAATTATCCGGAGTTGGACGGGCAGGACTACATCGTATTGAACTCCGTATCGAATGTAAACAAGGCTCTCTATCCGTTGGGCAATTACGAACGCATCCACTGCTTTTTCGACAACGACCATGCAGGCATGGAAGCCCTCCAACAAATCCGCAAGGAATACGGCAGAGACCGATACATCCGTGACGCTTCACAGACTTACAGCGGATGTAAGGACTTGAACGAATACTTACAGAAACAGGTTGAAAGAAAAAGGCAAGTCCAATCCGTCAAAGGAGTGAGCAGCCAGTCACCGAAAAAGAAAAACGGCTTTCGGTTATAGCCCACTATAACTACACGCTCCGCTTTCGTAGTTGTGGGCTCTCCCGAGGGGATTAGAGCTTTGCCCTAATAACCCACTCAGGGCGTTTCACCCCTGAGAACCCCGAGCAAAGAGTGACCCTCTCTTTGCAATCTCCGCTTATGGGTTACCCCTAAGAACCCCTCTGCGAAAGCGAGCAGAATAATCAATTGCAAACAAAGAAAAGAAGCTATGGCAACAAAATCAAGCATACATATCAAGCCTTGCAACATCGCATCGAGCGAGGCACACAACCGAAGAACTGCCGAGTATATGCGTAATATCGGGGAGTCCAGAATCTATGTCGTTCCCGAACTTTCCACCAACAACGAACAGTGGATAAATCCCGACTTCAGCACTCCCGAACTGCGAACTCATTATGACAATATCAAGCAAATGGTCAAGGAAAAGACCGGACGTGCCATGCAGGAAAAGGAAAGGGAACGCAAGGGAAAGAATGGAAAAATTATCAAGGTGGCGGGATGTTCACCCATCCGTGAAGGAGTATTGCTCATTAGACCGGATACCACACTGGCTGATGTACACAAATTCGGTGAAGAGTGTCAAAGGCGCTGGGGCATCACTCCACTACAAATTTTCCTGCACAAAGACGAAGGGCATTGGCTGAACGGTCAGCCGGAAGCGGAAGACAAAGAAAGCTTTCAAATTGAAGGCAGATGGTTCAAGCCGAACTATCATGCTCATATCGTATTCGACTGGATGAACCACGAAACTGGAAAGAGCCGAAAGCTCAATGATGAGGATATGGCAACCATGCAGACCTTGGCTTCCAATATACTTCTGATGGAACGTGGGCAGGCAAAAGCTGTCACTGGTAAGGAGCACTTGGAGCGAAACGATTTCATCATAAAAAAACAGAAAGCCGAACTGCAACGTATAGAGGAAACCAAACGACACAAGGAGCAACAGGTAAGCCTTGCCGAACAAGAACTCAAACAAGTAAAAGCAGAGATACGCACGGACAAACTCAAAAGTGCAGCTACCGATGTAGCCACTGCCATAACCAGTGGTGTAGGTTCTCTTTTCGGAAGTGGTAAATTAAAAGATTTGGAACACGCCAACGAAAGTTTACGCTATGAAATTTCCAAGCGTGACAAAAGCATTGATGACTTAAAAGTTCAGATGCAACAAATACAGGAGCAGCATGGCAGACAAATTCGTAATCTTCAAGGAATACATAATCAAGAACTTGAAGCCAAAGACAAGGAAATTTCACGATTGAGTACCATTCTCGAAAAAGCATTCTGCTGGTTCCCATTGCTCAAAGAAATGCTGAGAATGGAAAAATTATGTTATGTCATTGGCTTTACCAAGGGGATGGTTGATTCTCTTTTATACAAAAGGGAAGCAATCAGGTGCAGCGGAAAAATCTATTCCGAAGAACATAAACGAAGATTTGAAATCAAGAACGATATTTTCAAGATAGAGAAGAGTTCGGTTGATGAAAATAAATTAGTGCTAACTATAAACAGGCAGCCGATAGGTGAATGGTTCAAAGAGCAATGGGAAAAATTAAGGCATGGTTTGCGACAATCAGCAGAAGAACCAAGAAAAAATAGAGGATTCAAATTATAACCAACAATAAGCAAAAAAGTGTAATTCAATGATGAATTACACTTTAATTCCCTATATTTACAAATCATTTAAAAAGTTAAGGCACATAAATCAACCACAATGGGCAAAAAATAAAAAATATATTAATTAGTCTAAGCATTTCGATGCTATCTTCTTCTTGTTCAACTATATTAGAAATAATAACAGGAAACAGAAAATGTGCATATCCTAATTGTACAGAACGAACAAGCAGTAACTCTGCTTATTGCCCATATCATAAACCTTACTAACTAAAACAACACCTCACCTATGTTTGTATTATCATATCAAAAAAATGACACCTATTTCAAAACCCCCTCAGGTATTTGAGGAAACTGTGTTATTTCTCCATGCAACAAATAGTTTGTGCCATCTTCTTGCATTTTCATGAAGGTAACAATACTTTCTGAACGCAAACTATGAGTTTTTGCCAACTCATCCCAATCAACTCCCAAAAACTTATTGATGGCGGTATAAGTCAATGCAGAAGAACCTATTAAATTGAATTTATGTTCCTTTGCAGGCACATTTTCATCAGTCAGAATATCATTCTCATCCGTCTTATACGTTAATGTTAAATATGGCAATGTTTCATACGATAGATTTGGATCACTATTTTTTTCTACTGAAAATGAATAAGAACCCTTGGTAATAAAATCGCTATATACTTCATGCTTTATATAATTATATGTAAAGAAATAACAATCCTTAGCTTCATTATTTATCAAATACATAATCGTTCCATTAGGCAAAGACGGGTGTTTACTCTCATCTACACTATAAACCAAATAGCTGTCTGTAACCTTTACAGATATTCTTTCCGTTTCATTTGTAACATCATCCTTAACTATCAGATTTATATTTCCCTTTTCAAGTCCTGTAATACGGAGTACAGCAGTAACTCCATCATTTCCTAAAGTAATACATGATACAGAAACAATCTCTTTGTCTTCAGTAGTAACACTCAGAATACCACTACCGTTTGTAATAGGAATATCATTCCATCCCATTAACATTACCTCATAAGATTTTTTATCCAAATGAAAAGGTAAAACTTCTAGCTTTTCTTCGTTGCAACTTGTCATACCAAGCACACTTAGTATAATGACAATAAAAATAATATTATTTACTATCCTCATAAACAAACATCTAATTAACTTATAATCAAATTGTTTTAAAATCAAAAACGTATAATAGAACCCACATAAAAAAAACAATAACCCTGAAGTTTGCTTGTTCAGCAGGGACAACAGGGTCTTACGTTTGCAAATATAGCTATTAATTTCTATTTTTGCAAGAAAAGTCTTGTTTTTAAACTTATACCAAATGAAATATGACGAATGTTTGCAGGTACTATCCCCGGCAAGATTAAATAAATACGCACAAGCAAGTGGTAATGAAAAAGCCAAAACCTTGCGCCTATACCAATATAACATCAAGTTGAGCCAACGTTTTTATGGAGTTATCGGTATGTTTGAGATAATGCTACGCAATGCCATAAACGCTCACTACAAACAATATTTCAATGATGATAATTGGATAATCAACCAAGCAAGACCCAATGGATTACTTGAACAGGAAGCTTCCGAAATAGTACGCATACAGCGCACTTATACCAATATGGGAGTGTACAATAACGATAAGATGGTAGCTTCCTTTACATTTGGCTTCTGGACTTATCTGTTTACAAGACGCAATTACCGCATAGGAGGAAAAACACTTCTTCAAATATTCCCCAACAAAGCGCATGGTTTAAAGCAAACAGACATCTACAAACAACTGACTGCCATCCGTGAATTTCGTAACAGAATAGCACATCATGAACCTATCTGCTTCAACGCTACACGTGCGATAGATACAAAATATGCCAAAGAGCATTATGAGTTAATACGAACCTATATAGAATATATGGGATTTGATTCGGATTCTGTATTGCGAATGGTAGAAAAGCCCGATTCTATACTAAAAGTAATAGATGGCATGAAGTAAATGCCCCATCTTTGGTGGGATACATAAGGATGATTGGGAACAATTTGGGAACATCTCCGATAAAAAGAAAAAGCTAAGTATCGAACTATCAATCACTTAGCTTTTATCTTTGTACCCAGACCCGGGGTCGAACCGGGATGGAAGTGAATCCACTGGTGTTTGAGACCAGCGCGTCTACCGATTCCGCCATCTGGGCATGTTGATTTCTCAAATGCGGTGCAAAGATACAGCTTTTTTTGAAAACTACAATACTTTCCTTAAAAAAAGGCGAAAAAAACGAGAAAATATTCTCCAAGCATTCCACGTTTATAAAATATACAGTACTTTAGCAGAAACTTTTAAAACATTTAATATGATAACCAATAAGGATAATTTCTGTGTAATCATGGGTGGCGGTATCGGTAGCCGTTTCTGGCCTTTCAGCCGCAAAACTCTTCCGAAACAATTTCTGGATTTTTTCGGCACAGGGCGTTCATTATTGCAACAAACATTCGATCGGTTCAAGCAAGTAATCCCTACAGAAAACATACTGGTTGTAACCAATGACCTATATGCCGACTTGGTGAAAGAACAGCTTCCCGAATTAAACTCCGAACAGATTTTATTAGAACCTACACGCAGAAACACTGCCCCGTGCATTGCATGGGCTGCTTACCATATCCGCGCATTAAACCCCAATGCAAATATCGTAGTAGCTCCTTCGGATCATCTTATTCTAAAAGAAAGCGAATTTCTTTCAGCCATAGAGAAAGGGCTGGCATTCGTTGCAAAATCTGATAAGCTTCTAACTCTTGGCATTAAGCCTAACCGCCCGGAAACAGGATATGGTTATATACAGGTAGCCGAACATATAGACAGCAGCTTCTATAAAGTAAAAACCTTTACAGAGAAACCCGAATTGGAATTAGCCAAAGTCTTTGTAGAAAGCGGAGAGTTTTATTGGAATGCCGGCCTCTTCATGTGGAATGTAAACAGTATCATCAAAGCCGGTGAATTGCTTTTACCGGAATTGGCCACTAAATTGGCAGCCGGAAAAGATGTATACGGAACGCCGGAAGAAAAGAAATTCATAGATGAGAACTTTCCTGCATGCCCTAACGTATCCATCGACTTCGGTATTATGGAAAAAGCAGACAATGTATATGTATCATTGGGCGACTTCGGATGGTCTGATTTAGGGACATGGGGTTCCCTGTACGATCTTTCTCAAAAAGACGAATCGGAGAATGTCACTCTGAAATGCAGGTCTTTATTATACAATAGTAAAAACAATATTGTCGTACTTCCGCAAAACAAACTTGCTGTTATTGACGGATTGGAAGGATACCTCATTGCCGAATCCGACAATGTCCTGCTGATTTGTAAAAAAGATGAAGAGCATTCCATACGTAAGTATGTGAATGATGCTCAAATCAAACTGGGAGAGGACTATATATAAATAGTTTTTTCTACGACAGAAAAGTAAAATAAAATCGGCAGTTGCTACTTCCAACTGCCGATTTTTTTATAATGGGAGGAAATAAAATCTTTTAGAGCTCCATGGTGATAGCTTTGGCTATCGCCTTAAATTCTTCATCCGTCAATTTCAGCTTTGGATTGGAAAAAAGCATATCCTTTTCATTCTGCATAGGAATCAAATGAATATGTGCATGAGGAACTTCCAAACCTAAAACTGCTTCACCCACTTTCCTACAAGGAAAAGCCTTGCCAATAGCCAATGCCACTTTCTTTGCAAAAACATGCATCGCAGCCAAATCCTCATCACTTAAATCGAAGATATAGTCCACTTCCTGTTTAGGAATGACCAGCGTATGCCCTTTCGCCAATGGATTAATATCAAGAAATGCAAAGAACTTATCATTCTCCGCCACTTTGTAGCAAGGTATTTCACCTGCGATAATTTTGCTGAATATTGTTGCCATAATTTTACTTATATAAAATAAGGCAAGCCCGCATGCAGACCTGCCCCTCCTCTAAAATGATATGTTCACTACTTCCAGATTGATGATACCCTGCGGTACTTTAATCTCAGCAACATCACCCACTTTCTTGCCAAGCAAACCTTGTGCAATCGGAGTATTTACAGAAATCTTTCCCTCTTTCAGGTTAGCTTCACTTTCAGAAACAATGGTATAAGTCATCTTCATACCATTTTTCACATTTTTCAGTTCCACTTTATTCAATATCTGTACACTGTCGGTTTTCAATTTAGATTCATCAATAATCTTTGCATCGGCAATAACCTGTTTCAGCTTATTGATTTTCATTTCAAGAAGACCTTGAGCTTCTTTTGCAGCATCATATTCTGCATTTTCCGACAAGTCACCTTTATCGCGTGCCTCAGCGATAGCTGCCACAATCTTCGGGCGTTCTATCGTTTCCAACTGTTTCAAATCGGCCAACAACTTATTGTAGCCTTCTTCTGACATATAAGCCATAGTTTTTCCTCCTTATTATTTATAATGTTTTTTAATGGTACTATAAACAAAAAAGAATTCCAACATGGTCAGCATGCTGGAACCCTCTTCCTATTTTTTCCTTTGCAAAGATAGACTTTTAAATAATGCGTGTCAAGCAAAAAGCAGTGCTTTGTAACATATTTAAATGAAATCTTCTAATTTATAACATGTTACAGCAAGGCTTTCACCGCCGCATCCAAATCTTTAATTGTTTCGCCACGAGCACTCAACTCGCTCTTTTTATTGATTAGGAAGACAGCAGGAAGCGACTGTACATTATAAGCGGCAGCTATGCTGGAATATACCCCATTGGCGTCACGTACACATATCCACGGCAGGTTATCGGCTGTTGTTTTCCAATAGTGCTCATCAGCATCCAAAGAAACCTGATAAATCTCCAAGCCCTGACCGGCATACTTGTCGTATAAATCACGCAGCATATAATTATGTGTAGGAGAAACCGCACTCTGATAGATTGTGAAATCCAAAATAACAGCTTTCCCCTTCAAATCACTCAGTTTGTGCACATTGCCTTTCATGTCGCGCAAGTTAATATCAATGATGCCTGTTTCCGACACAGCCTCCGTAGGAAGTTCCACGACCTTCTGCTGCGGGGCACGGGTATTCTTCATTCCCTTTATTACTATATTATAAAGATTCTTCGAACGGTCAGCATGCGGATAATAATTGTTCAGGCTGGTTGCCACTGCTGCAAAGCACTTCACATCATCTTTATTATTCAACGGATCGAATATGAGATAATTATTTAATTTCTGAAATAAAGCAAAATAAGCAGCCGCCGTATTAGGAGCAGCAAAAATATAATTAATCTTCACTTCATCCTTATAGTCCTTCATCAGTGCAGCCAGACTATCCTCAAACACATCCGTACCGATTTTATGGGCTTGCATACTTTGAATCAACGCATTCACATTGGTTTGAAGCTGCATTTGCTTCAACGTAAGTTCCTTTATCTTCACACTGTTTGCCGAGCCTTCTACTGTATAAGCCGTAGAAAAATCCGTATACGGTGCATTAAACCGAACTGTTTCCGCTGAATCTATGGAAAAATTGATAACCTTATCATCTACCCGCAAACGATAAAACTCCGGTGATACAGGACATGCCTGCTTAAAAGCAAACGCACCGTCACTTTTCAACTTAACGGAATCCAAAGGAACAATACCTTCTAAAGCCGAAGCTTCCAGATAAAGCATTTTGCCGTCAGCACCGGATATTTCACCTTCCACTTTAAATTCCGGTCTGGAATTACATGCGCTTAACCCCAAAACAGCCAATGCTACAAAAAGAATCTTTTTCATATTTCGTGTATTTTTCTAAAAAGAACGTGCAAATATACTCCTTTTCACGGTTAGTCAAAGCATTTTTCCACTTCTTACACTTATAAAAGTGCAAAAAACAACTAAATACAAACTTTTTATCTCATTCCCACCGTATTACACGAATAAAATATGTATCTTTGCAAGCATTTTGAAAGAAAAATAGATATAAAACATTTTTTATGATTAACCCAATTGTTAAGACGATCGAGCTTCCTGATGGCAGAACCATCACGCTCGAAACGGGAAAGCTGGCAAAACAGGCAGACGGTTCTGTAATGCTTCGTATGGGTAACACCATGCTGTTAGCTACTGTTTGTGCCGCCAAGGACGCAGTTCCCGGAACAGATTTCATGCCGTTACAGGTAGAGTACAAAGAAAAATTCTCCGCTTTCGGACGTTTCCCCGGAGGTTTTACAAAACGCGAAGGACGTGCTTCTGATTATGAAATTCTTACCTGCCGCCTCGTTGACCGTGCTCTCCGCCCTTTATTCCCCGACAATTTCCACGCAGAGGTATATGTAAACATCATCCTCTTCTCAGCAGACGGCGTTGACATGCCGGACGCACTGGCAGGACTTGCAGCTTCTGCCGCCCTCGCTGTTTCAGATATTCCTTTCAACGGACCGATTTCCGAAGTGCGCGTAGCACGTATCAACGGCGAATTCGTTATCAATCCTACCTTTGAGCAATTGGAAAAGGCTGACATGGATCTGATGGTAGGCGCCACTTATGAAAACATCATGATGGTGGAAGGTGAAATGGATGAAGTTTCCGAAAGAGACTTGCTGGAAGCCATGAAGGCTGCTCACGAAGCAATCAAGATACAATGTAAAGCTCAGATGGAACTGGCAGAAGAAGTCGGTTCTACCGTAAAACGCGAATACTGCCACGAAGTAAACGATGAAGAACTCCGCAAGGCTGTTCACGATGCTTGCTATGACAAGGCTTATGCAATTGCAGCTTCCGGCAACAAGAATAAGCACGAGCGTATGGATGCTTTCGATGCCATCCGCGAAGAATTCAAGGCACAATTCAGCGAAGAAGAACTGGAAGAAAAAGCTCCGCTTATCGACCGCTACTACCACGATGTTGAGAAAGAGGCCATGCGTCGTTCCATCCTGGACGAAGGCAAGCGTCTCGACGGACGTAAGACTACCGAAATCCGCCCTATCTGGTGCGAAATCGGTTATCTGCCCGGCCCTCACGGCTCCGCTATCTTCACACGTGGTGAAACCCAGTCTTTGTCTACCGTTACTTTAGGTACAAAATTGGACGAAAAAATTATCGACGACGTTCTGGAACATGGAAAAGAACGTTTCTTACTGCACTACAACTTCCCGCCGTTCTCTACGGGTGAAGCCAAGGCACAACGTGGTGTAGGTCGTCGCGAAATCGGTCACGGTCACCTTGCATGGCGTGCATTGAAAGGACAAATCCCTGCCGATTATCCGTATGTAGTGCGTGTAGTATCCGATATTCTCGAATCAAACGGTTCATCTTCCATGGCTACCGTATGTGCCGGTACGCTGGCGCTGATGGATGCCGGTGTAAAAATCAAGAAGCCCGTATCCGGTATTGCAATGGGATTGATTAAGAATGCAGGCGAAGAAAAATACGCCGTATTGTCCGACATCCTCGGCGATGAGGACCACCTCGGCGATATGGACTTCAAGGTAACCGGTACAAAGGACGGTATCACTGCTACCCAGATGGATATCAAAGTAGACGGTCTGTCTTATGAAATCCTTGAAAAAGCATTGTTACAGGCTAAAGAAGGCCGCGAATACATTCTGAGTAAAATCACCGAATGTATCGCTGAACCGCATGCCGACCTGAAACCGCATGCTCCACGCATCGAAACCATGACTATTCCTAAAGAATTCATCGGTGCAGTAATCGGCCCGGGCGGAAAGATTATCCAAGGTATGCAGGAAGAAACTGGTGCAACAATCACTATCGAAGAAATAGACAATATCGGTAGAATTGAAATTGCCGGAACCAACAAGAAGTCTATCGACGATGCAATGCGTATCATCAAAGGTATCGTGGCAGTACCGGAAGTAGGTGAAGTCTACAAAGGTAAAGTACGTTCTATCATGCCTTACGGTGCATTCGTTGAATTCTTACCGGGCAAAGACGGTTTGCTCCATATTTCTGAAATCGACTGGAAGCGTCTGGAAACAGTAGAAGAAGCCGGAATCAAGGAAGGTGACGAGATTGATGTGAAGTTGCTTGATATTGATCCTAAGACCGGTAAGTTCAAACTGTCTCGCAAAGTATTGCTTCCGAAACCGGAAAGACAGGAAAGGCCGGAAAAGAAAGACAAATAATCCCTATCAATAAATAGGATATATGAGCCCGACAGTGATCTGCCGGGCTTTTTTTCACTCCCCACCCATGGAAATCAAAAAAACAACAGGTATTGTTTGCATATTACGAAAAGATTATGTTGCTTTGTGATACGAAACCTTAAATCATACGAAAAAACTCCAATTTGAATGTCCGACTCCATTAAATTACATACGATGGACCTTTTCTCGCGTTTTTTCCAGGAGAACCAAGAAAAGTTCCTGACTTTTGCTTATTCCTACCTCAGAGATAAAGCGGAAGCGGAAGACGTATTAATGGAATCCATGATTGCCCTATGGGAAAACCGGAATCGTTGGGAAGAAGGAAGCAATCTGCATGCCTTACTGTTGACCATAATCAAAAACAAGTCACTCAATCTGTTAGAGCACAAAAAAATACGCCTGCAAGCAGAAGAGAATATAAACAGCCATAACCAACGGGAGCTCAACTTGCGTATATCCACCTTAAAAGCCTGCGAACCCGAGCAGATATTCGACAACGAAATACAGCACATCGTTCACAAGGCCTTAGAGCAAATGCCGCAACAAAGCCGGACTATTTTCATGCTGAGCCGTTACCAGAATCTCCCCAACAAACAAATTGCAGAACAATTGCATATTTCACTGAAAACCGTAGAAGCGCATATCACCAAAGCCCTCCGCATACTGCGATTGGAGTTGAAAGATTACCTGGCTTCCATACTCCTCTGAGCAATAAAAGTATTTTTCCAGAAAAAAGTTTCCTTTTTTGATAGGGTTGTCCACACTTTGCCGGTTATATATACAGAAAGGCGATAAAGTCCCTCTCTTTAACCAAGCAACTCTATTTATGATGAATCAGGAATTACTATACAAATATTTTAAAGGAACGGCATCCATTGAAGAAGAGAAACAGATTCTGGACTGGGTCGAAGCTTCTGAAGAAAACCGGGAAGCCTACCTGAAAGAACGTATGCTGTTCGACGTATCCCTGTTTTCCACAAAACAAGACAATAAGAAGAAAACAATACGATTCATGCCGACGCTCCGCTGGGCGGCGCGTATTGCAGCGGCAGTCATCATTGCCGTATCCGGTTACTACATGACCACAAATTATATATATAATAAGGATGCACAGCCTCAAACCATTACTGTCCCTGCCGGACAACGTGCCCAAATAACGCTTGCCGACGGTACACGCGTATGGCTCAATGCTCAATCCACGCTTACGTATGCTTCCGACTTCGGTCGCAATGACCGTAACGTCGAGTTAGACGGTGAAGCATATTTTGAAGTTGCCAAAAACAAAAAATTACCGTTCTATGTACATACGGAAATGCACAAGGTAAGAGTAGTCGGAACCAGCTTTAACGTCTGCGCATACAAAGGCAGCAAAGAGTTTGAAACAACATTGGTGGAGGGTATCGTAGACATCTACCCAAGCTGTAACGACCAAGTGATTACCCGCCTTCAAAAGGATGAGTTTTTTGCCAATTATGACGGACGCTGCAAGAAAACCATCCTCCCCTCGTACGAATATCTCCGCTGGAAAGAGGGATTATACTGTTTTGATGATGTACCCTTCAGCGGCATCCTGGACAAACTCGAAAAATACTACAACGTAAAGATAACCGTCACCAGCCTCAGACTGCTGACCCACGAAGGCCTGACCGGCAAATTCAGAGAGCAGGATGGCATAGAACACATCTTGAGAGCCATCTCCAAAGAGCACCCGTTCAAGTTCCGCATCAATGAAAACAAAGATTCGATAATCATATATGAATAAATAAAACCTTTAAATTTAGTACTAACCCCTTAAAATCGAACAGCATGAAACCATAAAGCAACAGTCCTAAGAATTACTTCCCTTTTTTGATAAAAAAAGATCGGAAAGTACCCCCATACTTTCCGATCCGAAACAGTCAAAAATCGACCTTAATCAATTTATTAACTTAACACAGTGACAAAGATATGAGAAAAATTTCTTTGAATGGACTTTTTTGTCCAAAAAGTTTTGAAATTAAGCAATTATTGCGTACTATGAAGATCACACTATTCCTTCTTCTGTTTGTAACATTCCAAGCATATTGCGGGAATAGCTACTCTCAGAACGCCAAAGTAAGTATCCCCGATTCTCAGCTGAGAGTAGGGCAAATACTTTCCCAAATTGAATCCCAGACAGACTATCTGTTTGTATACAACAAAAAGAGTGTCGACGTACGGCGCACTGTTAATGTAGATGCAAAAAACAAAGCCGTAGCCGAACTTTTGGACGAGATATTTGCCGGAACAAACATCAGATATGTAATGGAAGGAAAAAATATAGTCCTGACCAAAAGAGGTGAAAGCATCGAAAACGTAGCCGGAACACAACAGGAAAGAGTCACCGTAAAGGGTGTCGTTACCGATTCCAAGGGCGAACCGATTATCGGTGCAAATGTGTTGGAAAAGGGTACGACCAACGGTATCATCACCAACCTGGACGGAGAGTTCACCCTCAACGCACCTGCCAATGCCACTTTAGTCATTTCCTACATAGGCTATGAACCTATAAACGTTACGCTCAACGGCCGTACATCGCTCAAAATCCAAATGAAAGAAGAAGCGCTGGCATTGGAAACCGTTGTCGTAACAGCTATGGGCATCAAGAAAAAAGAGGCCTCTCTCACCTACTCTACCCAACAGGTGGGCGGCGATGAACTGACCCGCGCCAAAGACCCTAATATGATTAACGCCCTTGCCGGTAAGACAGCAGGCGTATCCATCACCCGTAACTCCTCCGGTCTGGGCGGCTCAGCCAAAGTATCCATCCGCGGTATCCGTTCCGCCAATGCCGATGGAAACAACCAACCGTTATATGTTATCGACGGTGTGCCTATGCTGAACAACGTAGCCGAGCAGGCATTCTCCGCCATGGGCGGTAACAACGATGCCGGCAACCGTGACTCGGGCGACGGTATCTCCAACTTGAATCCGGACGACATTGAAAGCATGAGCATACTGAAAGGTGCTTCCGCAGCAGCTCTCTATGGCTCACAAGCCGCCAACGGCGTAATCCTGATTACCACCAAGAAGGGTAAAGCCGGTATGCAACGTATCGTATTCAACTCCAACCTGACCATAGACCATGCCATTTGCCTGCCCGAATTCCAAGACAAATACGGTGCAAGCGGAGCTACAAGCTGGGGTACGGTTCCGGAAAATGCAAACTCCACACCCATCAAAGCTTACGACAACGTGGGCGACTATTTCAGCAACGGAGTTACTGCAACCAATTCACTATCCATCATGGCGGGTAAAGAGAAAATGCAGACCTACTTCTCTTATGCCAACACCACCGCCAAAGGTATTGTCGATGTGAACAAGCTGCAAAAGCATAATATCACTTTCCGTGAAACAGCCTCTTTGTTCAACGACCGCCTCACATTGGATGCCAATGTAAACCTGATGACCCAGAAAATCAAGAATCGCCCTACCTCCGGCGGCTACTACATGAACCCGCTGGTAGGTTTGTATACCTTCCCGCGCGGTGAAGACCTCAGTGTCTATCGCGATAACAACGGATTCGAAAAATACGATGAAAACAGATCCATGCCATTGCAGAACTGGTATACGGACATCAGCGGTTTCAGTCAGAACCCCTATTGGCTGACGAACAGAGTTACCAGTAACGACAAGCGTTTCCGTACCTTAGCTTCCTTAAGCGCCAACTTGAAGATAAACGACTGGTTCAGCGTTCAGGCACGCGGTAATGTAGACTATATCAATGACAATTACGAGCAGAAAATGTATGCCGGAACAACGGCCGATGTAGCCCACCAGAACGGCCGCTATATCAAAATGAACCGTCAGGACTTCATGGTTTACGGTGATTTTATGGCCATGTTCAACAAAACATGGAACGACTGGAGCCTGAATGCCGCCATAGGCAGCAGTATCAATACCACCAAAGTCAACTCCTTAAGTCTCGACTCCGGTAAATCCGGCTTGTACAAGGCTAATGTGTTCACAGTTCCCAACATGAACCTCAGCGGTGCAGGTACTTCATACATTGATGAAACAGCCAACCAAAGACGTACTATCCAGTCTGCATTCGCAACCGCACAGCTCGGTTGGAAAGAGAGTATCTATCTGGATGTAACCGCACGTAACGACTGGTCTTCCACACTTGCCAACACCAAAAGCGAGAACTCCGGCTTTTTCTATCCGTCGGTAGGTCTCTCATGGATTCTCAACAAAACTCTCAACCTGCCCGAATGGATAAGCTTCGGCAAGGTTCGCGCTTCCTGGGCACAAGTCGGCAACGACCTTCCCATCGGCATCACCAGTCCGGCACAGACCATCACGGCAGGCGGCGTAGTGAAACCCATCGACTACTACTTTGCAGAAGATTTGAAACCGGAAATCAGCAACTCCATCGAAGTAGGTACTGAGTGGAAGTTCTTCAACAGCCGTCTGGATTTCGACTTCACATTCTACCGCACGGATACCAAAAACCAACTGATCCGCGTAAACACCACCGCCGAACAACGTCCTTACCGTTGGATAAATGCAGGTAAGATACGCAATACGGGTGTTGAAATCACCTTAGGCGCTACGCCGCTGATGAACGATAATTTCCGCTGGAAAACCCAGTTCAACTTTGCTACCAACAAGAACAAGATTGTATCCTTGGGCGGCACACCCAACTTCCAATACGCTTCGGGCAATGTAAGCATGCCCTATAAAATGATGGTTGTAGAAGGCGGTTCGCTGGGCGACATCTACGGCAACGTATTTGTACGCGATGCAAACGGTAAAATCCTGCTGGAACCGGCAACAGACAAAGACGGTAACCCCAACGCAAAAGCCGGCCTGCCTCAGGTTACAACCGACAAAGCCGCCAAGATAGGCAACTTCAATCCCGACTGGACACTGGGCTGGAGCAATACCGTGACATACAAAGGTTTCTCGCTTTACTTCCTGATTGACGCACGCGTAGGCGGCGACGTAATTTCGCTGACACAAGCCGGACTGGACTATGCCGGTGTGAGCAAGGCAACCGGTGATGCCCGCAACGCAGGCTACTATATGCTGGAAGGACAAAAGATTAATGATGTACAGAAATTCTATCAAATGGTAGGCGACCGCGGCAACGGGACCACGGAATTCTACCGCTATGACGGAACAAACATCCGCTTGCGCGAAGTATCCTTGGGTTACTCCTTCCCGCAGCAAATGCTTGAAAAGACCGGATTCATCAAAGGAATAGACTTGTCGCTGGTGGCACGCAACCTGTTCTTCATCTACAAAGATGCACCGTTCGATCCGGATGCCACAATGTCGGTAGGCAATGACAACCAAGGTTTGGACACCTTCGGTATGCCTTCAACAAGAAACATAGGATTCAACATTAAATTTACTTTCTAAATACCCGAACGATATGAATAAGATAAAATATACAACCGCATTGCTCCTCGGCGGTCTCCTGAGTTTTTCATCCTGTACCGACAACTTTGCCGACTTCAACAGTACCGACGGAGCTTATACAGAAGAATTACAGAAATACGATAACCAGACCAACCTCGTACCTTTCGCCACCATTCAAAAGGGTATCATCTACCAGACCGGAGTGGACGGTACGGACTGGCAATACCAGGTCATACAAAACTTAGTGGCGGACATGTTCTGCGGATACTTCCACGACATGAACGGTTCGTTCAATGCCAACAACTCCACCTATAATCTGAACAACGGCTGGACAAGCGCCATGTGGATATACACCTACGGATACGTCATGCCTTCCATCGCCGATGCGGAAGCGCTGAATACAGAAAAGGAATGGCCTCTTTACCATGCCATTACCAAGATTCTGAAAGTAGCTACCCTTCATCGTGTGAGCGACTATTACGGCCCTATCCTTTACGACGGATTCGGAACAGCCGACCAGAAACCGCAGTCACAGGAAGAAGTCTACAAGCGTTTCTTTGAAGACCTGGAAACAGCCGTGAACATACTGAAAGATTATAAAGGCGGCGTATCCTTTGAAAGCGCCGACTTCATGATGCCGGAAGGCAAACGCACTCCCGCACAATGGCTGAAATTCGCCAACTCTCTCCGCTTGCGTCTGGCCATGCGTGTATCTAACGTAGCTCCCGAACTTGCCGAAAAACAAGCCAAAGCAGCTTTGGATGCTGCCAACGGCGGTGTACTGGAAACAGCCAACGAAACGGTAGGCGAATACGGCATCCGCAACCCGCTGGGTGGTGTTGCCAGCTGGAGCGAAGTGTATATGAACGCAAGCTTGGAGTCTTTCCTGAAAGGCTACAACGATCCTCGCCTTAAATCCTACTTCAACCCGGCACAAGACGGCAGAGACAAAGACGGCAACATTAATAGAGAAGTTGCCGGAGTAAAACAACTGAGCAGCATTGAAGATGAATACAAAGGTGTCCGTCAAGGCACAGGCGTAGCCGACAACCGCTACTCCACACACTCGCAGACTACCATTACGACCGCCAGTAAAATCATTGTCATGAGTGCGGCCGAGGTATGGTTCCTGCGCGCAGAAGCAGCCTTACGATATAACACCGGCGATGATGTGGAAAACTGTTATAAACAAGGTGTCACCGTATCCTTTGCACAATGGGATGCCAATGGCGTCAGCGATTATCTGGAAAGTGACAATATCCCGGCTGCCTACGTAGATGTATTCGATGCTAAATTCAATGCGGATGCACCTTCGACAATCACTCCGAAATGGGACAATACAGCCGATAAGGAAGAAAAACTGGAGAGAATCATCACCCAGAAATGGCTGGCCCTCTATCCGGAAGGTTGTGAAGCATGGGCGGAACAACGCCGTACCGGTTATCCGCGGCTCATCAAGGTTGCGGTGAACAACAGCGGCAATACCATCAGTACCGACGATATGATTCGCCGTGTATTCTTCAACCAAGATTACAAGACGGATAATAAAGCATTGTATGACGCCTTAGTCAGCAAGCTGGGCGGTGCAGACAACGGCGGTACACGTCTTTGGTGGGATACCGGACGGAATAACTTCTAAAAGAGACAAAGGCATATTTTTTAATTAGTGATGTTTTCTCCGTATTAGTTATTACGGGAAAAAGATTGCAAGGAGCAAAGTCGGGGGGCTTTGCTCCTTCTTTTCATATATAAGAGACCGAAGCGGTTCCTCTTTTTTATAAAGCATAAACAGATTATCTTATAGTAGTGCCCGGACAGCTGCAAGGAGTTGTCTGCCTAAAGACCGGGAGTTATTCGGATAAGTCCGCAGGTTTTGGGGTGTACCAGCGGCTGGTACGGCGTGTACCAATAAGTGGTACGGCAGCTACCAAAGGTTGGTACTCCATGTACCTTAGGTTGGTACGGCAAGTACCACTGCTTGGTACAAGACATACCAAAGGACAGTACAAACCTGGTACATATATCTTATTGATTATAAGCGCTATGATACTTATTTATATTCCCGTATCGGAAGCTCCCCCCTCAATGCTCCAAGCGCATTCAGCGCCAATGCTTCCATTTCATCCTCGCCCGGATAAACATGAACCTGTGCAAGGAACGAAATGCGCTCCTTCAGACGGGAAATGATATAATCGGAATGTGCCATGCCGCCCGTCAGCAGAATGGCATCTATCTTACCGTACAACACAACGGAAGCCGCACCGATGCTTTTGGCTATCTGGTAAATCATGGCATCCAATACCAATCCGGCATGCTTGTCCCCTTCCTCTATCCGGCGGACAATGGCAGGCACATCGGTCGTGCCCAAATGGGCTGTCAGCCCGGCACGGCCGGAGATACGCTTTTTAAGTTCGTCTTTTGTGTAGCGACCGGAACAGCAAAGGTCTATCAACTGCCCGGCAGGAAGCGTACCGGCACGTTCCGGCGAGAACGGGCCTTCACCGTCGAGCGCATTATTTACGTCGACAGCCTTGCCATGATGATGGACGCCGACGGAGATGCCGCCACCCAAGTGGCAGACAATCAAATCCAGCTCTTCGTAGCGCGTATGATGCTCGGCGGCATAGCGACGGGCAATGGCGCGCTGGTTCAGCGCATGCCAGATAGTGATGCGGGGCATAAGGGGAGAACCGGTGATGCGGGCTATCTCATCCAGCTCGTCCACAACACCGGGATCGGCAATGAATGCACGGCAGCCCGGAAGCAACGCGGCCAGTTCGGAAGCTATGAGGCATCCCAAATTGCAGGCATGGGTGCGCATGGCATGAAGAATATCGTCCAGCATGGCGTCATTCACCTCATATACGCCGCCCGGTATGGGCTTCAGCAGTCCGCCGCGCCCCACTATGGCGTCAAACTCAAAAGGTATATTATTAGCTTCCAATTCTTTCTGTACCAGATTCTTGCGGAATTCAAACTGGTCGATGATATGAGAAAAGGAAGACAGTTCGTCTACCGTGTGACGGATGCTTCGTACCAAGCGGGGTACTTCGTTCTCGTATACGGCAATTTTTGTCGAAGTGGAACCGGGGTTGATGACGAGTAGCTTCATCGATGTATTTATTATTTACGATTTACAATTTGATAGTTGCGAAATATCATTCGCAGTTTCCGAGCCGCAACTGGTGAGGCATGCCATAGCAATGCTGTAATACTTGGACAAGCCGGAATCGCTGCGCGAAGGTAGCACAACAGGGCATATAGGTCCTTGAAGCAACCCCGCCATATCGGCATGAGAGAAAAGGGAGACAGCCTTATAGAAAGCATTGCCCGATTCGATATTCGGGAAAATCAAGACATCGGCCTCGCCGTTGATGGGAGATACAATGCCTTTGATGTCGCCGCTCGTCTTTTCACAGGAAGTCTTTACATCCAACGGGCCGTCGATGATGACATTTCCAAACTCGCCTGCCTCGGCAAGTTCCACAATATTGACATAATCCAACGAATGGGGGAACTTGGCGCTCACCTTTTCCGTACAATGGATAAGTGCGATACGCGGCTGTTCGATACCAAAATGGCGGCAGGTATGGATGGCATACCAAATCATCTCTATGCGCTGCTGCAAGGTGGGCCGGGGGATGACTGCGGCATCCGAAAAGAACAGCAGTTTATCATAGGTGGGAATCTGCATGACAGCCAGATGTGTCAGAATCTTTCCTTTGGGCAGCAGTCCCTTTTCCTTGTCGAGAATGGCATGAAGCAGATTATCCGTATTGATAATACCCTTCATCAGAATATCCGCACCGCCCTCACGCACGATGCGCACCGCTTCGCGCGCCGCTTCATCCTTATCTTCAATATGCAACGTCTGCACATATTCGGGATATTTCTTTAAAGTAGGATATTTCTCCAAGATGGCCGAATCGCCGATCATCAGAAATTCGGCAATGCCTTCGTCCAAAGCACGGGCTATGGCATATTCAGTATTGGGGTCATTGGCACAGACTACGGCAATGCGTTTCCTTTTATTTAAGGTCTTGAGATGAGAAGTTAATTGATCAAAGTTCCGAATAGGTTCCATAACGTTAGATTTTTAGCAAATATCTAAAAAAATGTCGAGAAAAAGAACGGTATACTTCATTTTATTTCTATGTTTTATATCATTTTGACAGGTTCAATACGGAGAGCACAGAGTTTCACGGAGTTTTCAGGACAAAAAACATATTTCTTTATCACATTTTTCAGACAGAAGAACAAAAGAACATATTCCGCTTTGTCTTTTTGTTCTTTTGATAAAAAAACATGCCATGTCGCAAGACTGAACAAGCCGTGATTTGCCGCAATACCCCTTAAAGAAATAAAAAAAACTCCGTGAAACACTGTGCCCTCTGTGGTGAATTATGTACTTTTGTCACAAATACAGAGAGATATACAATATGAACAGCCTTATTTTTCCGCCATACGTGCACGAGGGCGACCGGGCGATAATCCTCTCCCCCTCCAGCAAGATTGACAAGTCCTTCCTGAAAGGAGCCAAAAAACGGCTGAAGTCATGGGGACTGGAGGTGATCATCGCCAAACATGCAGGCAGTGCGCACGGCACTTACGCCGGAAGCATACAGCAGCGGTTGAAAGACCTGCAGGAAGCCATGGACGATGAGAAAGCCAAAGTTATCCTTTGCAGCCGCGGCGGATACGGTGCTGTGCATCTGGTGGGGCAGCTCGACTTCACCCGGTTTCGCCAGCATCCCAAATGGCTTATCGGCTTCAGCGACATCACCGCCCTGCACAACGTGTTTCAGCAAAACGGCTTCGCTTCGCTGCACGCTCCCATGGCACGGCATCTCACCGTGGAGCCGGAAGATGATCTTTGCTGCCAGGCATTGAAAGACATCCTGTTCGGCAATAAACTGCAGGAAGAAACCTCGTTCAGCTATACCTGCCCGGCACACAAGCTCAACCGCAAAGGCGAGGGAACGGGTATCCTTCGGGGCGGAAACCTGGCGGTGCTTTACGGGCTGCGCGGCACGCCTTATGACATTCCGGCAGAAGGTACGGTGCTCTTCATCGAAGACATAGGCGAGCGTCCCCATGCCGTGGAGCGTATGATGTACAATCTGAAACTGGGCGGCGTACTCGAAAAGCTATCCGGACTGATTATCGGGCAGTTTACCGAATACGAAGAGAACATGTCGTTAGGCAAAGAGCTGTACGGCGCATTGGCCGATTTGGTAAAAGAATACGATTATCCTATATGCTTCGGATTTCCGGTGGGACACGTTACGATGAACGTACCGATGATTAACGGTGCGGAGGTTACGCTGGAAGTTGGGAAAAAAGAAGTGAAACTAACATTTAACACCCACAAAGAATGAAACGGAATTATACAATTATCCCACTGTCACTGCTGTTGCTCATAGCGATGGTAGCGTGCAGCAATAAAAGCAAAGGCAATACCGACAGTGAGGGAAAACAACCTAAGAGCACGGTCAGCGTACCCCAATTCGATGCAGACAGCGCTTATCGGTATGTCAAGGAGCAAGTAGACTTCGGTCCCCGCGTACCCAATACTGCGGCACACAAAGCCTGTGGAGAATATCTTGCAAAGAAGCTGGAACAATTCGGCGCCACTGTATACAACCAGCAAGTGGATTTAACCGCCTATGACGGCACCCTCCTAAAAGCCCGCAACATCATCGGCAGCTACAAGCCCGAAACGAAGAAACGCATCGTGCTGCTCTCGCATTGGGACAGCCGTCCATGGGCAGATGCCGACTCTGACGAGAAAAACCGTCACACACCCATTCTCGGCGCCAACGACGGTGCGAGCGGGGTAGGCGTATTGCTCGAAATAGCCCGCCAACTGGACAAACAGCAACCCGAACTGGGCATCGACATCGTACTGGTAGATGCCGAAGATTACGGCCCTCACCAATCCTATACAGGCAACCATAAGGAAGAGTATTGGGCACTCGGTTCGCAGTACTGGGCACAGAATCCCCATGTGCAAGGATATAATGCGCGTTTCGGCATCCTTCTTGATATGGTAGGCGCCAAAGACGCCACTTTCTTCTACGAAGGATACTCCGAAGAGTTTGCCAAGGGCATCAACCGGAAAGTATGGAATGCGGCCAATAACCTGGGCTACGGACGTTATTTCGTAAAAGAAAAAGGGAATATCGTAACCGACGACCACCTTTTTGTGTTCCGGAACGCACGCATCCCTACCATCGACATCATTCAATACAGCGAGGAAACCGGATTCTACGAAAACTGGCATACCTTGAAAGATGATATGGACGGCATCGACCGCAACACTCTGAAGGCGGTAGGCCAGACGGTCATGGAAGTTATCTACAATGAAAAATAAATACCAAAGATAAAATTATTATGAGTATCAACGAAGTACAAGATGAAGTAATCGCCGAGTTCAATGATTTCGACGACTGGATGGACCGCTATCAGCTCCTCATCGATTTAGGAAATGAACAGGAACCGCTTGATGACAAATACAAAACAGAACAGAATCTGATTGAAGGCTGTCAAAGCCGTGTGTGGCTGCAGGCGGACGAGGAAAACGGCCGAATCGTTTTCCAAGCCGAAAGCGATGCTTTAATTGTAAAAGGCATTATCTCGCTGCTTATCAAAGTGCTGTCCGGACATACTCCGGACGAGATTCTGAATGCGGACCTTTACTTTATAGACAAGATAGGATTAAAGGAGCATCTTTCTCCTACACGCAGCAACGGATTGCTCTCGATGGTGAAACAGATGCGGATGTATGCGCTGGCATTCAAGGCAAAAAGCGCTAATAATTGAGCGGACTGTTGCTGTTTCGGACAGAAGAACAAAAGAACACATTATTATATAGAATAGTCATAAGAGTATGTGTTCTTTTGTTCTTCTGTCCATACATATACCATCGGTTTACTTTTCTTCTCCCTCCACATACTCCAGTATATCTCCCGGCTGGCAATCCAGTACCTTGCAAATAGCTTCCAGTGTGGAGAAACGGACAGCCTTTGCCTTACCGGTCTTCAGAATAGAAAGATTCGCCGGCGTAATGTCAATCTTCTCCGCCAGTTCTCCCAAAGATATTTTTCTTCGGGCCATCATAATGTCAAGGTTTACTATAATCATTTTCTTTTTCCCAATATTCGGTTAAATAGTCAAGTCCTGTTCTTCTTTCATCTTCAATCCTATTGCGAATACCTCGGCCACAATCAATGTAGAAATTCCTAATACCAAAGTGGTTGTATTCACCGTATCCGAAAGATGCAACTCGTAACCATGAACGGAAAAAACATTGCCTACACTCCTAAAAGTAAGATATGCCGGAAGAAGCGCCGTACAGAAACTGATAATCAATGCCGCCCCTAACAGGCGCAAGCGGTGGACGTTCTTCCAGTTGAAGATATCGGACTTGTTGATAGAAATCACCAAGCGGACAAACAGCACAATACTCCAGACACATATAACTATATGGAGAAAATTCAACAAAGTAAAAGCAGCCTGCTCCCAAGTTGTGGATTCCGTATCGACACTGACCATCATCGAGTTGAAAGAGACCGGTACATATTCACCGCTCCTTTCATTATAAATGGAATCTTGGAAAAGACCGTTATCGCCCAAACCGGAAAGGTGCTCCGGCAACAGGCTGATGTACTTCATGTTCATCAGTTTTTTTTGGCTTGCCTCGGAAGCATTACCGTCAATCCCGGCTTCCACACCGGCTTTTACCCCTACGATAAAATAGTAGCCGGTCTCAAAAACCGAATAGCTCAACACGAGCACTACAATCACACAAAGAATATTCAGTCGTCTTTTCATATTTTAAAAGTTGTATCAGTTGCCGGTAACCGATAAGAATTCATTACTTTACAAGAGACGGCAAACAACACTGCCGCTACTGCCAGACAGCTCCAATAGACCGGTTCTCCAAGCAAATCGGATGTATATTTCACATCGGGATAATGCAAACTGAGGAATACCGACAGGCTGTTGTTCAGAATATGTATTAAAATTCCAGGAACCAGACTGCCCGTTTTATAATAGAGCCAGGCAAACAAGCCCCCCGATAATACAGCACCTGCCACCTGTGCCGGGTTAATATGGAAAATTCCGAAAACAAGAGCGGAAAGGATAATAGCCTTCACCGGACTGTACCTTTGCAGCAATACTTTCGTAATCGCTCCCCGAAACAACATCTCTTCCAAGACAGGCCCTAACACCGAGATACAGATAATGCCCAACCAACCCGATTGCAACACATCGAATGTAGCTCCCATCCAATCTGGCAGGAAAGACAGTCTGGACATCACAAAGTCTATCAGGAAAATAGTAGAAAGGCCTATAATGATACTCCATCCCAAATAAGCAACCGACACCGGAGACCATATCCGCCCGTCATCTTTCAAATAGCCCTTCTTCCACAAATAGCCGCCCATACCGACAAATCCCAGCAACATACTCGGAGCCAAAGCTATAACGCTTGCAGCATCTATCGTACCACTGATTGCATACGAATAAAGCATGGCAAAAGGCATCACCAACAATGCAGCCAAAATCTGCATTACAAAATAAATCAAAACCAATTTTATCGCTGTTTTCATCGTTCTCTTCTTTTTTAAAAGCGTGTAAAGATACACATTTTCCTGCAAACCCGTCAAGCCGCCGCAGCAACTCCCATTAACAACATCATCACCATAGAAAGTGACAGTACCAGCAATGTAATACTCATAAAAGCTCTCTTCATAACCGTAGACTTTTTATAATCAGCACTTATTCTTATCTACCTATTCTGTTTCTCAATAAGAATTTATCGTTTTTCGATATGCAAATAAAAGAGCTTTTTCTGAAAAGACAAAGAGAAACAGCATATTTTTATCGAAAAACAATAAAAAAGATATGTTTTTCAATAAATATACAAGAAAGGGCTCAATAATGAAAACCTGAAAAGCAGTGTTATGAAAGGATGGCAGTGATTTCAGCCTCGTCCTTATGGAGCTGTGCTATCAGTTCGTCTATGGAATCGAACTTCAGTTCCGGACGAGTGCGACAAACGAAGGCCAATCGCATGGGTTGATTGTAAATATCAGCATCAAAATTAAAGATATGCACCTCAATGCTACGGTCTATGCCATTATTCAATGTCGGGCGGTAGCCGATACTCAACATCCCCGCATGCTTTTCCCCGCCAAGGAAAACATAAACGGCATACACCCCGTCAGCCGGAACCAGTTTTTCACAATCGCCGATGCGCAGATTAGCAGTTGGAAAACCTATCTTACGTCCAACGCGGTAACCGTTCACAACCGTACCGTCCAAAAAAAATTGATAGCCCAAGCAGTTTGCCGCCTCCGAAACATTTCCTTGCAGTAAAAGGCGGCGGATAGCTGAAGAACTGACCGTCATTGCATCGGTGTAATAAGCCTGTGCCAATAGCACTTCTATTCCCAACTCCTGTCCATAACGCACATAATCCTCAAATCCTTCGCTCCGATTATGCCCGAAACGGTGGTCGTAACCTATCACTAAAACCTGCACCCGGTAATCTTGCTTTAATATAGCCATAAATTGTTTGGCCGACAGGCACGCCAAATCAAGTGTAAAGTCGAGCATGATGCAATAATCTATCCCGGTACCGGCAAGCAGAGACACTTTCTCATCGCAAGTAGTAAGCAGCTCAGGGCGAAAATCGGGTTGCATCACTTTGCGGGGATGAACCGGAAAAGTAATTACCGATGAAGCAAGCCCACGTTCAGCCGCAACTTTACACACCTGTTCTATCAGGAACCGATGTCCCCGATGCACTCCGTCAAAAAAGCCGATAGTGGCTACATTAGGCAGGAGTTCATTACCAGATGTTCCGGTACATAGTTGCATACTCACCTCATGCGGTTTGGTTCATTTAAATAAATGGCTCCAGTCTTCACCGGCTTTCGGAACATAAGTGGAAATACCTAATGACCGGGCAGTCATACAATTGGCTTCCGAATCATCGATAAAGAAAGTTTCTTTCGGATCCAGCCCCGCATCATCCAGCACTTTGCGGAAGATTTCTTCATCGGGCTTCGCCATCTTCATTTCATAAGAAAGAAAAATATGTTCGAAATAATCTTCTACGCGGAATGTCTTATAGGGAAAAGCATGTTCGCAGGACCATTTCCAATGGATTTCGTTGGTATTGCTCAACAGATATACCACATAGTCCTTACGCAGGGCCAGCAATAAATCCAGTTTATAGGTCGGTATGCTCACCAAAAAGCTGTTCCATGCAGCATCAATCCGGGCATCGTCAATGTCTTTTCCTATCTTTTCCCGTATCACATTCCGAAAATCGGCACTGGAAATAAGGCCTCTCTCATATTGCTGGAAAAAATCCTGCTGGTGATATAGGTCGAGGGTGTGTTCTACATCCGGCAACCCCAATTCTCTAAAGTTCTCCAAACAACGTTGGCGGTCTAAATCAATCAGCACACCGCCAAAGTCTACTATAAGGTTTTTAATTCCTTTTCTTTTCATTATCTCATTTTTGCATTAGACGTCGGACAAGGCGAATACCTTCGCCCACCCATAATACCAAAGAAGTAGAAGCAATGATTATCATCCATGTCGTAAAATCAAGCGGCTCCGTACGGAATACAGCCCCACCGAACTGTACGATGACAAACTGACCGCCCAGAATGGCAAGTACCACCAACTCCATGCCGTAAGATTTGGATATTCCCTTAAAAGCGGAGTCCGATGTTCCAAACACTCTCGCATTGAACAGATTCCAGAATTGCAGCATAACGAAGAAAGTGAAGAAGATTGTAAGGCGTTGTACCGTCATACCGCCTTCTTCATTGTTAAACCGGAACAACATGCCCATAAGCAATGCCAGGAAAACCACTCCCATGCCAAGTATATAATTCCGCATGGATTTGGTTATAATGAAATCCGTACTTTTGCGGGGTTTCTCTTTCATGACACTCTCACTGGGCGGGATAGACGCCAAGGCCAAAGCGGCAAAGGTATCCATAATCAGGTTCACCCACAGCATCTGCGTTACGGTCAACGGCAATTCAGTACCCACCAATGAACCCAACAGCACAATGAACAGTGCCACGAAGTTAATCGTCAACTGGAATACGATGAAGCGCTGGATATTCTTATACAATGAACGCCCCCACATCACGGCCGTACCGATACTGTTGAAAGAGTCGTCCAACAGCGTGATGTCACTTGCTTCTTTCGCCACAGATGTTCCCGTTCCCATAGACAACCCCACCTGTGCATGGTTCAAGGCCGGAGCATCATTGGTTCCGTCACCCGTCACGGCTACCACCGCGCCTTTCTGTTGCAGTAGCTGAACAAGACGTTGCTTATCGGTAGGACGGGCACGCGACATAATCTTCAAGTCCAGCACCCGGTCGAGCGCCTCTTCGTCCGTCAGTTCGGCAAAGGCAGCACCCGTGATACGGTTACGTTCCGTATCTTCCGGTTTCCACAAACCTATCTGCCGCGCAATTTCGGTTGCCGTACCCGGCGTATCTCCCGTTACTATCTTTACGCCGATACCTGCCGACTGACATTTTGCAACTGCCGCAGGCACATCCGGACGTATAGGGTCACTGATGGCCACAACGCCGAGGAAAGACAAATCGTTTTCTGCAACCAATGCCACACAGTCGGCCGGTTCCGTATCGTCTACTACCTTATAGGCAAAACCAAGCGTACGCATCGCCATGTTCTGATAGTTCAGCAACTGAGTCTCTACCGTAGAACGATATTCTACCGCATCCACCCGCTTGCCATCCAGAAGCACATCCTTACATTTGCCCAATACAATTTCGGGAGCACCCTTTACATAAAGTATTTTCTTCCCAATCAGAGGAGAGTGTACCAATGTTGCCATAAACTTCCGTTCGGTAGAGAAAGTCAACTGGTCAAGCACCTTCACGCCCTCTCTCAACTCCAGATAATTACGCTGCTGGCTATTGAGCCACAACAATAAAGCTACCTCCGTAGGATTACCCACGCCTTTGGGCTTCTCTTCCGGAGTCGTTTCCTCCAGAAAAGCTGTAGAATTGGCACTGATACCTTCCATTACCAATTTACTCAAATCATCTTCTCCTATTTCCTTTCCGTCCTTCAATCCGTAGAAATTCGGTTCATACACCTGCATCAGGTTTTGTGTCAGCGTACCCGTCTTGTCCGTACAGATAACGGTAATTGCCCCCATTGTTTCGCAGGCGTGCATCTTCCGCACCAGATTATTGGTGGAAAGCATGCGGCGCATATTCAGTGCCAGACTGAGTGTCACACTCATGGGCAGGCCTTCGGGAACGGCAACGACAATCAAGGTTACTGCCATCATAAAGTACTGCAAAGTAGCTTTCAAAGCAGGCAGCCATTGTTCAAAAGTATGGAATGAGGCAAAATCATAAACCAGGACAACATCCTTTATAAAGAAGATAGCGAATGCAAGACCGGCTACCGAAAAGCCGATTTTCCCTATGAGGTTGGCAAGTTTTGTAAGCTGGATATTCAACGGAGTAGGCTCGGTCGTTTGCTCGGTACTCTGGCGGGCAACTTTTCCGATCTCCGTGGCGTCACCCACAAACTCTACACGCATAACTCCGTGTCCGTCGACCACTGTTGTACCGCGCATCACACGATTGGAAGCATAAGTGGCTTCTTCATCAAAATCCGCCTCTACAGTAGTTTTGGTCACAACAGGCTCACCCGTAAGATTAGATTCATTTATCTGTAAAGAAACGGCTTCCAGCAATTCACCGTCTGCGGGAATTTCCTCACCGGTTTCCAATATAACAATATCTCCTACCACCACATCCTTACGGGGAACCTCCTGTACGTGTCCGTTACGAATCACCTTTACCAAAGTTTCCTCGTTCACTGCATTCAGTAAATCAAACTTTTTATTGGCGTCGTATTCAAAAAAGAAACCAATGCCCGTAGCCAGTAAAATAGCAGCTATGATACCGATTGTTTCGGCATATTCGTTCTCCACTATGGAAATAATCAAAGAGAAGAAAGCGGCCACCAGCAATACTCTTACTACGGGGTCTTCAAACTTTTCCAGATAAAGTTTCCACAAAGACGGGCGCTTCGGAGGCGTCAACAGGTTTACACCATGCTCGGTACGGCTCTTCCGTACTTCATCGTCAGTAAGTCCGACGTGATACAAATCATCCTTTGTTGCAGTCATGCAATTCGTTAGGTTTAAATTGAATTGCAAAAATACAACAATAATTTGTATAGAGAATGTTATTAAATCTTTTTATAGGTTTTACAAATCCGGCCTTTTTCCTTTCTATGAACATCTGCCAGCCACTTCCATAGAAACTTACTTCAAGAGCCTACTAACAAAAACATCTTTTTCTGCCCGAACGGAAAACAAAAAGGGAAATCCAATTGTTCTTAAAGAAGAAATTTAAATACAAGACAATTATGGAAAAGTACATCTGCACTATTTGCGAATATGTTTATGACCCGGAATTAGGAGATCCGGAAAACGGAATAGAACCGGGAACATCCTTTGAGGACCTCCCTGCCGATTGGGTTTGCCCCCTGTGCGGAGTAGGCAAAGATGAATTTGAGAAAGCGTCCTAAGACGCTTTCTTTTCTTTTATATCGCTGCTGGCTTCTACTACATTGACAACGTAATCGCCCAACTTTTCACATTCGGCAATGATATCCATATAGTAGACTCCCATCTGGTAATCATATTCCTTGTTATTGACATCAAGGATATTCTGATTCTTCAACTGGTTGCGGTAATTGTTGATTTCATTCTCGATATTAAACGACTTGTTCACATCAATGCCTTGATGATCCGAACGTTCCACCACCACAATCATCTGCCCGAGAGCATCATCGGTCAGCTTCATCATGAAATGGATATGCTCATATTGCTTTTCTGTGAACTCCTGATTGGTCTGACGCTTGCGATTGATGGTACGTGCCAGATTATAACAACTGTCACCGATACTTTCTATCTCCGTCACTTCGCGCAGCATGGCCCGGATTTGCAGCTTACTTTCAGAACTTAACCGTCCTTCCGACACCTGATTCAGATAATTGGCAATCTCCAGTTCCATGCTGTCGCTGATATTTTCGTACTTTTCTATCCGACTGAACAGCTTATTGAAATCGTCATCTTTCTCGGTATGCAACAGGTCGCGTACCATACCGAACATACGATGCGTACGTTCGGCAAACAGATGAATCTCCTTGCTTGCCTGCAGAATGGAAAGCTCCGCCGTAGAAAGCATACCGCCCGTAATAAAGCGCAGACGGTATTCCTCGTCCTGTTCCTTCTGCGGAATAATAGCGCAGACCGTACGCTCTATAAACTTCACGAACCATATCAATATCAACACATTGCAGATATTGAAACAAGTATGGAAAGCCGACAGCTTAAAGGAAACGGCAACGGCAGGATCTTTGGTTCCCATTATATTTTCCACAAACCATGATACTCCCTGCGTAAAAGGAACAAACAGGCATAACACCCATATAACGCCGAACACATTGAATACCAGATGCGCCAATGCAGCCCTCCTGGCCTGCGTATTACCGGTAAGCGCCGCAAGATTGGCTGTTATGGTTGTTCCTATATTCTCACCCAGAACAAGTGCCGCTCCCAGTTCGAAGCTAATCCAACCATTCGCACACATGATAAGCGTAATCGCCATCGTTGCAGCAGAGGCCTGCACAATCATGGTCAGTACCGTTCCTATAAGCACAAAAAGCAGTACGGATATATACCCCATATCGGTATAGTCCTGCACAAAAGCCAGCATTTCCGGATTCTGGCTCAAATCGGGTGCATTGTTCTTCAAATAAGAAAGCCCCATAAACAGGAAAGAGAAACCGAAAATAAATTCACCGATGGATTTGCGATTACTTTTTTGAGAGAAGAGGAGAGGAATGCCAAAGGCTAAGAGAGGAAGGGCAAAAGCAGCTATGTCGACTTTAAAACCTAATGCTGAAATAATCCAGGCAGTAACAGTAGTACCGATATTGGCCCCCATAATAACACCTATAGATTGTGACAGGGTCAGCAACCCGGCGTTGACAAAACTCACTACCATAACCGTAGTTGCAGAAGAGGACTGGATAAGCGCTGTTATAAGCACACCTGTCAGAACGCCGGTCACCCGGTTGGTCGTCATAGCGGTTAAAATCTTCCGCAAGCGGTCGCCGGCGAATTTTTGAAGTCCCTCACTCATAATTTTCATTCCGTAGAGGAACAATGCCAATGAGCCAAGCAGCTTTAAAAAATCATAAAAAGAATATTCCATCTTTAATTAGTTAAAGTGTTTCATTGTACCATTTGTTATAATGTCCTATATTTAGCGTATTAATAATCTCAAAAAAAGACACCATGAAACATATGTTACAAATTTGTTGCAAAAATAATAATATTTATAAAGAATTCCCTATAGGGAGCTCACTTTTGGATATTTATTACGGTTTTAATCTTAATTTCCCCTATCAAGTGGTCAGCGCCAAAGTAAATAACCGTTCCGAAGGGCTGAATTTCCGGGTATATAATAATAAAGATGTGGAATTTCTGGATGTACGGGATTCCTCCGGCATGCGTACGTATGTCCGCTCACTTTGTTTTATCCTATATAAGGCTGTCAGCGAATTGTTCCCGGAAGGGAAGCTGTTTGTAGAGCATCCCGTATCCAAGGGCTATTTCTGCAATCTCCGCATCGGACGTCCTATTGAGCTGGAAGACGTGTCGGCAATCAAGAAGCGGATGCAGGAAATCATAGCCGAGGACATCCCTTTCCGCCGTACCGAATGCCATACCACCGAAGCCGTACGGGTATTCAGCGAACGGGGAATGAACGATAAGGTAAAGCTGTTGGAAACCTCCGGCTCTATATACACCTATTATTATACATTGGGAGATACGGTAGATTACTATTATGGTAATCTGTTGCCCAGCACAGGTTTTATCAAGCTGTTCGACATCGTAAAATATTATGACGGTCTGCTGCTGCGTATCCCCAACAAAGAAAACCCGACCGTACTGGAAGAAGTGGTAAAACAGGAAAAGATGCTTGATGTATTCAAGGAACATCTGCATTGGAACTACATCATGGGGCTAAGCAATGTAGGCGACTTCAATCTGGCATGTGAAGCCGGACATGCAACCGACCTCATTAACGTAGCAGAAGCCCTTCAGGAGAAAAAGATTGCTCAGATTGCCGATGAAATCTATCACCGGGGAGAGAACGGCGACCGCGTAAAGCTCGTATTGATCTCCGGCCCTTCTTCGTCCGGAAAAACAACTTTCAGCAAACGGCTTTCGGTGCAACTGATGACCAACGGCCTGCGCCCCTACCCCATTTCTCTGGACAATTATTTTGTAGACAGGGAAGACACCCCGCTGGACGAAAACGGCAATTATGACTACGAATCTCTCTACGCCCTCGACCTTGAGCTGTTCAACAATCAATTGCAAGCTTTGCTACGGGGAGAAGAAGTGGAACTTCCCCGATTCAACTTCACATTGGGCAAAAAAGAATACAAGGGAGACAAACTGCGCATTGACGAGCACACCATTCTTATATTGGAAGGAATCCATGCCCTGAATCCGGAGCTCACTCCGCAGATTCCTGCCGAAAACAAATACAAAATTTATGTATCTGCACTGACCACCATCTCACTGGACGATCACAACTGGATTCCTACTACGGACAACCGCCTGTTGCGCCGCATCATCCGCGACTTCAACTATCGGGGATATTCAGCACAAGAAACCATTTCGCGCTGGCCTAGCGTACGTGCCGGTGAAGACAAATGGATATTCCCCTACCAGGAAAATGCCGATGTCATGTTCAATTCCGCCCTCTTGTTTGAATTTGCCGTACTGCGTTGCCATGCAGAACCTATCCTTACCAGCGTACCGCGCAACTGTCCGGAATACGCCGAGGCCTACCGGCTTATGAAGTTCATCAAATACTTCACTCCGGTACAAGATAAGGAAATTCCGCCGACATCCCTACTCAGGGAGTTCTTAGGCGGCAGTAGTTTCAAATACTAACCCGACACCCAAACAATCTCTTTGTCCGGAACCGGCAAACAGCTTCGGTCCGGACAAAAATTCCTGCCATACCAAACATTCTGTTAATTCTGACAGGGAATTACAAACATCCGCATACAACAGACTAAGAAAACTTTAACTTTGTAGGCAAACAAAACAAATCCGGTTATAATGAAAAAAAGCATTCCCATATTTCTTGCGGTTCTCCTTTGCCTGTGTACCCAAACATTTGCACAAAACCGCGCTGATGAACTGATGAAACAGGCACAGGAAAATCTGGCAAAGAAAGAATACATCAAGGCACGCTATCTCTTTTTACAGGCTTACAATGCCTTCGCCACGCAAGAAAACTATGCCCAGGCTGTAAAATGCGGTGTAAATGCCAGCGCCCTCTATCACCGGGAGAATTATTATAAAGAAGCATTCGAACTGCTGCGCAATGCCGAACTGCTGGTGAGAACCGGCGAACAAAAACTCAAAAAGGACTTTCCTGATTTACGTTTCCGCATCAACAAAGAACGTCTGCAAATGTACATCAGCCTCAAAAACCCCACCCGTGCCAAAGAACAGTTAAACAGACTGGAAGAAACAGCCAAAGCTGCCCAAAATGACTCTCTAAGCAACGACTTTCTGTATACCCAAGCCAGCTATTACTACACTTTCGGCATGAATTCGCAGGGAGATACAGCTTTCAAGAAACTGATAGAACAGTATAAGCAACAAAAGAGCTACGCCAAAGCGGATGAATGCTATCAAAATCTCATAAACATTGCCCTTCGGGCAAACGATACAGAATTAATGGCGCGTACTTACGACAAATACATTACCTGGACAGATTCTGTTAAAGCACTCACTGCACAGAAAGAATTGAATGCATTGAAAAAGAAATATAATGAAAGTCTGACTATCATTCAGGAAAAAGACGACTCTCTTTCCTCCAAACAGCATATCATCACCGGTCTTTGCGTCCTGGCAGCCATTTTAGCGGCAGCATTAGTGGCAGGAGCCATCATATTACTACGCTTCATCCTACTGACACGCAAACAAAAGAAAGCAATCGGCATTGCCAACGAACACAATGAACTGAAGACCGAATTCATCCAAAATATCTCCGCCCAAATGGAGCCTACACTGGCCACTCTCGACCCGAAGCTGCCCGGCGTACAGGCATTGCGTACTTTCTCTGCTCACATACAAGAGCTGTCCGAACTGGAAAACAGCCTATCAGAACCGTATGAAATGCAAGAAGAGAATATTTCGGCCTTCTGTGAAAACGTTATGAACAAAATACGCGGCAAAGTACAGGAAAATGTATCCCTCATTGTCAATGCTCCCAAACTGAACATAAAGATTAATCCGGAACACCTGGAACGCATCTTACTGCATTTGCTTGAAAACGCGGCCGAATACACCCCCGCCGGCGGAAAAATAGGGCTGGACTTCAAAAAACGCGGCGCTCATACACATCAGTTCATCATAAGCGATACAGGCTGCGGCATCGCCGAAGAACAGCGCGAAAACATATTCAAGCCTTTCACCGAAGTAAAAGACCTGACGCAGGGCGATGGTCTGGGATTACCCATCTGCGCGCTGATTGCCGCCAAAATGGATGGCAGCCTTACATTGGACAGTAGCTATGCGAAAGGCACACGGTTTGTATTGGAGCTACACACTTAAAAAAATGAGAATTAAAAAATTGAGAGTTGAAAATGAGTGCCGCCATTATGCTGCACGGTAATTTTCAACTCTCAGTTATCTTTAACTATCTCAACGCTTCCACTTCTTCCGGTGTCAGCGGAATCTTTTTGCCTAAACGGCGTGCACCGGTTTCCGTTATCAGATAGTCTTCTTCATTGCGGATACCTCCGAAGTTGCGGTATTCTTCCACTTTATCATAATTGATAAAGTCTTTAAACTTCTTCTCTCCTTTCCAAAGGTCTATCAGTTCGGGGATAAAGTAAATGCCCGGCTCAACGGTATGTACAAAACCCGGTTCCAGAGGAATGGCAAGACGCTGGCTCTTACGACCGAACTGCGTACTCTTAGGCTGACCGTTGTAACCGACCCAAATCTCGCCGAGGTTTTCCATATCATGCACATCCAGCCCCATCATATGCCCCAAACCATGAGGATAGAACAAGGCATGTGCGCCTTCGCGTACAGCATCTTCGGCATTGCCTTTCATCAAACCGAGTTCTTTCATTCCCTCTACCATTACGCGGGCGGAAAGGTCGTAAACATCCATATAAGGAATACCCGGACGAAGCGCTTTGACAGCCTCCAGATGCATTGCATTCTGAATTTCATAAACAGCCCGCTGACGAGGGGTAAACGTTTTATCGGCAGGAACGGTAGAGGACATATCGCCCGCATAACCCGACTCTACTTCCGCACCGGCATCAATCAGGAATAAATCTCCCGGCTTCACCTTATTGCCATGATAATGATTGTGCAAAGTCTGTCCGTTGACAGTGGCAATCGTTGCAAAAGAAAGCTCGCAATTATTGGATTCGGCCACCCGGTTCATTTCTGCTACGACTTCGTATTCGTACATACCCGGACGAAGTACTTTCATAGCCGTAATGTGCATATCAGCCGTCACATTACATGCCTTTTCTATCTCTTCTACTTCTTCGGCAGACTTATAACTGCGTTGTGCCACAATTGCACGGATAAATGGAACAGAACCTTCCTGGCGTGCAGGCGGAATGCCCAACCACTCCATCAGTTTCAATTTATGCTCCGCCCTGTAGGGAGGCAGGTAATGCACTGTCTGTCCCTTGCGCACTGCTTTATGCAGATAGTTCATGATTTCGGCAGAAGGCATTACTTCCGTTATGCCCACACGCCCGCTTTTCTCTTTCAGGGTAGGCTGCGTTCCCATCCATACGATATGGTCAATCGTAAGTTCATCGCCAAATATAATCTCCTTGTCCTCATCAATATCGATAATCACCGACAAACCGGCAAACGACAAACCGAAATAATACAAGAAGGTAGAATCCTGACGATAACGGAAAGTATTGTCCTCATAATGCAGTCCTTGTTCGTCATTACCCAAAAACAGCAACACTCCTGAGCCTATATTTTTCTTCAACAGGGCCCGACGCTGTATATACGTTTCTTTAGCAAACATAATGTTCATAGTTTTAGTTGTTATACCACAAAGATAAAGAGAATATTTGAAAGGATAAGGAAAATCAGGAAATACTGACTTACAACCCAACAAGAAAAAACAACCGAACCGCAGCTTTCTTGTTAAATATAACAGAAGAAGATTTTTCGTTCCCGAACTATTCACTATTTTTGCAAAAAGTGCGAAGATAAAACTTATCTTTGCAGCGGATAAATAATGTAACTTATGGCACAAGGCTCCCGACAGATACAAACCCAAGCGCAGCAGCAGATACAGACGCTGTCACCACAACAGATTCTGGTAGTAAAGCTGTTGGAACTTCCGGCAATAGAGCTGGAAGACCGCGTACGTGCCGAACTTCTGGAAAATCCGGCACTGGAAGAGGGAAAAGATGATACATCCGGTGATGAATATTCCAATACCCCCGATGCAGACTCCAATGCAGAAGATGGTGGAGATACCGATTACGATTCTCTGAGCGACTATCTCAACGAGGATGACATACCCGACTATAAATTACAGGAAAACAACCACAGCAAGGGAGAACAAGCCGAAGAGATACCTTTCTCCGATACGACTTCCTTCTATGAAACCCTGAAAGAACAACTGGGTGAGCGCAACCTTACCGAACACCAGCGTGAACTGGCCGAATATCTCATCGGCTCATTGGACGACGACGGGCTGCTGCGCAAATCACTGGACAGTATCAGCGATGAGCTTGCCATTTATGCCGGCATCGAAGCCACTACCGGAGAACTGGAAGAAGCATTGAGAATCATTCAGGATTTCGACCCTGCCGGATTGGGAGCCCGCAACTTGCAGGAATGCCTTCTCATCCAGATACGGCGCAAGATAGAACAGCAGCACTTCACTCCCAATCCGATCCTTTATATTGAAGAAGCAATCATTTCCGAATGCTACGAGGATTTCACCCGTAAGCATTGGGACAAAATACAACAGAAACTCAGACTGGAAGAAGATGCTTTCCAGCAAGCCATAAAAGAAATCTGCAAACTGAATCCGCGTCCGGGAGCGTCTTTGGGTGAAACTATCGGCAAGAACCTGCAACAAATCGTACCCGATTTTATTGTGGATACCTATGACGACGGCACTATCAACCTGTCGCTCAACAACCGGAATGTTCCCGAACTGCGCATGAGCCGCGATTTCACCGAAATGGTAGAGGAACACACCAAGAACAAGGCAAACCAGTCCAAGGAATCCAAAGAGGCCATGATGTTCCTGAAACAGAAAATGGATGCAGCTCAGGGATTTATCGATGCCGTCAAGCAACGGCAGAATACCCTGATGACTACCATGCAGGCCATCATCGACCTGCAACGTCCTTTCTTTCTCGACGGTGACGAGTCATTGCTTCGCCCCATGATATTGAAAGACGTTGCCGAGCGCACAGGACTCGACATCTCAACCATCTCCCGCGTCAGCAACAGCAAATATGTACAGACCAACTACGGCATCTACCCGCTGAAGTTCTTCTTTAACGATGGATATGTTACGGAAGACGGCGAAGAAATGTCAGTCCGGGAGATACGGAAAATACTCAAGGAATGCATCGACAACGAGGACAGGAAGAAACCCTATACCGATGACGAGCTGACCGAGATATTGAAAGAGAAAGGATACCCCATTGCCCGCCGCACCGTAGCCAAATACCGCCAGCAATTAAACATTCCGGTAGCAAGGCTGAGGAAATAGAAACGGCACAAGGCAATCCAAACGGTAGAGTGATAATGCAAAAATAAAAAAATGGCAATAGAACAACATATTATAGCAGATAAAAACCTTATCAGGACAGCCAGGGTAATTTCGATGATATTTACACCATTCTCCATACCTTTCATGGCATTTCTGATTCTGTTCGTATTCTCATACCTGCGAATCATGCCCCTGCAATACAAGTTGATTGTATTGGGCGTGGTATATTGTTTTACAATCCTTATGCCCACACTGACCATTTTCCTCTTTCGCAAAATCAACGGATTCACTCCTGAGGATTTAACGGAACGGAAACGGAGATATGTGCCTTTCATCCTGACCATCACTTCCTATGTGTTCTGCCTGCTCATGATGCACCGGCTGAACATCCCCTGGTATATGACAGGAATTATCTTTGCCTCTCTTATCGTGATGATTATCTGTGTCATTGTCAACCTGAAATGGAAGCTCAGCGAACACATGGCGGGAGCCGGTGCCATAATAGGTGGGCTGGTTGCTTTCAGTGCCCTGTTCGGATACAATCCGGTGGGCTGGCTGTGTATATTCATTCTCGTAGCAGGCGTATTGGGCACGGCACGGATTATCCTGCAACACCATACGCTCGGTGAGGTAATGGGCGGATTTGCCGTAGGACTGATTTGTACCTTGCTGGTACTTCATCCGCTCAGCAAACTGTTACTCCGTCTATTCAGCATATTCTTATTTTAAATATCAAATATTAACTCTTAAAACTAACGATTATGAATTTTCCTAATGATGTAAAGTACACGAAAGAACATGAATGGATTCGTCTCGAAGGAGATGTAGCTTATGTAGGAATTACCGATTACGCCCAAGAACAATTGGGAGATATCGTATTTGTCGACATCCAAACCGTAGGCGAAACATTGGCAGCCGATGAAGTATTCGGCACCATCGAAGTAGTAAAAACCATTTCCGACCTTTTCCTGCCCGTTGCCGGAGAAGTGCTGGAACAAAACGAAGCATTGGAAGAGCAGCCCGAACTGGTTAACAAAGACCCGTATGGCGAAGGCTGGCTCATCAAAATCAAACCCGCTGCCGATGCTGATTTCGGCAGACTGCTGGATGCAGAAGCATACAAAGCACTGATTAATAATTAGCGTTTAGTGATTAGTGTTTAGTAATTAGGAGTAATGATTAGCAGTAATAATTTGTTTTAAAATCTTTTCTCATCAATCCCTAATCACTAAACACTAATCACTAAACGCTAATCACTAACCACTAATTTAAATAATATGTCTCCAATTGTTAGTATCATCATGGGCAGTACTTCCGACCTTCCTGTCATGGAAAAGGCCGCACAGTTGCTCAACGATTTGCATGTACCGTTCGAAATGAACGCCCTCTCCGCCCACCGTACTCCGGAAGCCGTAGAAGAATTTGCCAAAGGGGCACGTAAACGCGGAATTAAAGTTATTATCGCGGCAGCCGGCATGGCAGCAGCCCTGCCCGGCGTTATTGCAGCCAATACCACACTGCCTGTAATCGGCGTGCCCATAAAAGGCTCCGTACTCGATGGAGTGGATGCGCTTTATTCCATCATTCAGATGCCTCCGGGCATCCCTGTGGCCACCGTAGCCATCAACGGAGCAATGAACGCAGCTATTCTTGCCGTACAAATGCTCGCATTGAGCGACAAGGAACTGGCAGAAGCCTTTACTGCTTATAAAGAAGGTCTGAAAAAGAAAATCGTGAAAGCAAACGAAGACCTGAAAGAAGTTAAATACGAGTATAAAACAAACTGAAAGAAGTGATTGATAATCACTGACCATTAATCACTAATAACGTGGATATATTCAATTATTCCCGACGGGAAACATCAGAAGTGAATATCGGAGCCACCCCTATGGGCGGCTCCAATCCTATCCGCATACAAAGTATGACAAACACTTCCACGCAAGATACCGATGCGTGTGTAGCACAGGCCAAACGTATTGTGGATGCCGGTGGAGAATACGTACGTCTTACCACTCAAGGTGTCAAAGAAGCAGAAAACCTGATGAATATCAACGCAGCCTTACGTCAGGACGGCTACATGACCCCATTGGTGGCCGATGTGCATTTCAACCCGAAAGTAGCAGATGTGGCAGCGCAGTATGCGGAAAAAGTCCGTATCAACCCGGGCAACTACGTAGACTCCGCACGTACTTTCAAGCATCTGGAGTATACCGATGAAGAATATGCACAGGAACTCCGGAAGATACGCGACCGTTTCGTCCCGTTTCTGAATATCTGCAAGGCCAATCACACGGCTATCCGTATCGGTGTGAACCACGGCTCGTTATCCGACCGTATCATGTCGCGCTATGGAGACACTCCCGAAGGCATGGTAGAATCGTGCATGGAGTTTCTGAGAATCTGCGTTGCGGAGCAATTCATGGACGTAGTCATTTCCATCAAAGCATCCAATACGGTAATCATGGTGAAAACCGTACGTTTGCTTGCCCACATCATGGAGAAAGAAGGGATGCACTTCCCCTTGCACCTCGGTGTGACGGAAGCCGGTGACGGTGAGGACGGACGCATCAAATCGGCCTTAGGCATAGGTGCTTTGCTGGCAGACGGGTTGGGCGATACCATCCGCGTATCTTTAAGTGAAGCTCCCGAAGCAGAAATTCCTGTTGCCCGGAAATTGGCGGACTATATTGTACAACGCCGTAACCACCCTTACATACCGGGTGCTGTAGCTCCCGAATTCCAGTACTTGTCTCCTGAACGCAGAGCCACGACAGCCGTGCGCAATATAGGCGGAGAAAACCTTCCCGTTGTCGTTGCCGCACGCTTGGACGGCAATATGGATTTCAATCCGCAGTTTATGCCCGACTATGTATACGTGGGCCGTCAATTGCCCGAATCTCCCACCGAAGGCATACAATACATTATCGATGCCGACCTTTGGGAAGGACAAGCCAACACATGGCCTGCATTTAAAGGCGAACAGCTGCCGTTTATCAGCGGATGCAGCGCATCACTGAAATTTCTGTTTATCACCTATATGGGATTGAACGACGAAGTAATTGCCGGACTGAAATACCACCCGGAAGTGGTACTTGTCGCACAAAGCAACCATCCCAACAGACTGGGTGAATACCGTGCATTGGCGCACCAACTGATGAATGAAGGATTAAAGAATCCACTTGTCTTCTTCCAGCATTACGCTGAGACTGAAACTGAAAATCTGCAAATCAAATCGGCTGCTGATATGGGAGCACTCATCATCGACGGGCTCTGCGACGGTATTTTCCTTTTCAACCAAACCGGCAAGGAAAGCGATAAGGCAATAGACGACAAGGTTATAGACACCACGGCTTTTGGTATCCTGCAGGCAGGACGCATCCGTACCAGCAAAACCGAATACATATCCTGTCCGGGGTGCGGCCGTACGCTCTACGACCTCGAAAGCACCATTGCCCGCATCAAGCAAGCTACATCACACCTGAAAGGACTCAAAATCGGAATCATGGGTTGCATAGTCAACGGTCCCGGTGAAATGGCCGATGCCGATTACGGATATGTAGGTGCAGGACGGGGCAAAATCAGCCTATATAAGAAAAAGGAGTGTATCGAAAAGAATATCCCCGAAGAGGAAGCCGTAGAAAAGCTGATTGAACTTATCAGAAAGAACGGAGATTATACCGAGCGGTAGGTTTCTTATCCTTCACCACAAAAAAAGCGCAGAGCCTCACAGAGTTTTCTTTTGTTCCGGATGCGGGTAATGCTTACCGGATTCCCAAAAGCTGTGAGACCCTGTGTTTTTTTGTGATGAATCCTAATATCTGAAACTCAAAAATACACGGAAGGATTTTGACTTCATCTTCCACTTGTCACTTTCAATTACATCCTCAAAGTCCGGAGCATCATAATCCATACCTTCCTCATCAAAAGAAAGTCCGTTATAAGTAGGGACATTCATTAAATATTACAAAATTAGCCAACTAATTCATACACAAATTATTGCGAATTAGTTGGCTTTTTTGTATCTTTAGGTATTCCCCCGAAAACAAGGTTTGACGGCCAAAACGGGGGAAATACCCAAACTAATAAGATATGGCAAAGATACACAATATTTCAGAAATTCACCCTACTTTGGGTTTTACAGAATTTGATATTCTGGAAAAATACCGCAAGAGTTTTAATGAGAGTGAGCTTGGCAAGCTTCATTCGGTCTTTCCGTTTGAATGTATGGCAAAAGCCGCAGGCCTGTCGGACCGGCGCCTGGGACGCAGGAACATATTCAGTCCTTCCGCAAAGATCGCCCTTATGGTCCTGAAGGCATACACCGGATTCTCCGACAGGCAACTGGTGGAACATCTGAACGGGAACATACACTACCAGATTTT